>CAYYWR010000341.1:0-2070 GCA_964474145.1 uncultured Syntrophomonadaceae bacterium | reverse complement strand
CCTGAAAAGAAAGGCCCAGAATCCTCTCTGCTGCCGGGTTTGCAGAAATAATGGCCCCATCTGCCTCCTGGTAAATAACCCCCTGAGCCATGGTTTCAAAAAGGCGGCGGTGCTTCTCTTCGCTCTTCTGCAATCTTTCCTGTTTTCTTTCCAGCAAAAGTGCTTTTTTGTTTAGCTCCCTGTTTAAGTTAGCTGCTTCATTGTTTGCTATGCTAAGTTGATTTTGCAGATGTTCCCGGGCCAAGTCTACAGGACTGCCCAAAACTAAAAAAAACTCGGGGTGACACACCACTTTAGCCCGCAAGGTGATTAATTGCTCCCGGAAATATACATTTATTTCCTGGCACTCCTCTTCCTGTCCGGAGAGTGCTGCTACAAAAAGCCTTTCCAGCTTTCCCTGGCTCTCAGCACAAATATACTGGCTAATATTATCACTCCGATTGATGGTAAAATTATTAAAGAGATTTATAGCAGCATTGTTCATAAAGATAATATCGCCAGCCCTGTTACATGCAAAAACTGGCTCATCCATAGCCTCTATGATGGCTTTATGTATTTGTAAATGCTTGTCACTCATTTTTCTGTTCTTCCTTTTTCTGTTCTTCCTTTTGATTCCTTATTCCATGGAGAATATCTATTGCTTCATAGAAATCTTTGCCGTAATAGTCTGCAGCTACGTATTCCATTAAAGCCGGGTCCACATTAAATATTCTGCCACCACATATCACAGGCCCGTTAAACTCCTGCACTGACTTAACTTTCTCAATAGTCTCTTTGACAAATTTCACATTAAAGGAGAGGGAACAGGAAAGGCCCAGCACGTGGAATTTCCCTCTGGCCAGGGTCTCAGCGATAAATTGAGCTGGTATGTTGGAGCCCAAGTAGGTTACGTTCCAGCCTTCCAGTTCCCACACATCAGAAAGCATTCTTGCTCCCAGCTCATGCATTTCATTCCCCGGACAGGCAACCAGAACGTTGCCTTTATCTTCTTCTCGTTCTTTTATAACCCCCAGGAAAGTGGGATAAAAGCTGGCGATAATATTCTGGGTTATTGATGTGGCCAGATGCTCCTGGGCCACATTTATCTTGTTTAGCTTCCACAATTCCCCAATCTGTACCATGACAGGAAACAATACTTTCTGATATATATCAATAACAGGCACACCTTTGTCAACAACATCACTGATAATGTTATGGCACAGCGCCTTGTCAGCTTTTAAGATAGCTTCAAGATATGCCTGACAAGTATTTTGTGGAGTCATGTTCAGTCACCACCTTTGAGGATTTCTTTAATTGCGTCATCCATCTGCAGGAACAGGTCTTCCAGATATGGTTCATTGTGCCCATAAACCCTTACCTGCTTTTTCACCTCAGAAAAGAAATCCAGCACGCTCTGCAATGGCACCCGGGCCTGGTGCCTGCTGCTGTACATTTCTTTGAACCATTTCAACTTCTCCAAAAAAATCGTCATGCTGCCGGTTTCATGGCAGACAATTATTGTTTCCAACCAGTCTACAATAATTACCTCCAGGAATTGTTCAGGAGGCAGTGCAAGACCCTGGAAATACTCTTTGTGCATGCTCTCCTTTTTTATGGCGGATACAATACTTTCTTGATTGGCCTCTATGACTGATCTCAAATAACCACTTCCCTTTGCCATATGTTACGGGCCCCCTTCCGCAGATTATTAAAGAATATTTTTAAGATGATTATTTTATTACGATTTTCGAGGTTATCATGGCAATTCCTGCTTTTGAAAACAAACCTTTAACAGTGGTTTAACCATGGTTTTGCACTGGATTAACTATGGATTAACAGTGGTTTAACCATGTATTTACAGTGGATTGGCTATGGCTTAACGGCGCACTGGGGGGGGATGCTGCCTATCAGGTCCTGTAATATCTTAATAGCAACCTTTTTATCCAGGGGCTCATTATTGTTGCCGCACTTGGGGGAGATAATACACCTGGGGCAGCCGTCGCTACATTTGCACTTTTGGGCCACTTCTCCCGCCTTGTCAGCCAGGTCTCCCATATGACTGAAAAGGCGCTCCGAGATGCCAATACCACC
>CAYYWR010000340.1:0-2089 GCA_964474145.1 uncultured Syntrophomonadaceae bacterium | reverse complement strand
GGGGGACAGGGATATGGCCCAAAAAAGAAAAAGAAAAAGTAACGAAATTCCTCATTTTAGCTTGAGAGAGAAGCTGAACAAAAGAAAACACCAGGAGGAGGATAACTTATTTTGGGATTACGACCAGGAGGAAGAGGAAGAATGGGAAACAGCAGACATATGGGAGAGCTTTCCTCTAAGTAACTTAATATCCATGCACAAGTATCTATGGGAAAAAACTTTAGGAATCATAGTTTTTCTTATTATCTTATATCTGTTTAACTTTTTTAACTTTCCTGCAGCCCAGGGTATTAAAGGAAAGCTGTATCAAACAACTGTGCAGCACATAGAGGTTTCTAGTTATTCACAGAGAGTAACATCAGTTTTCCAGGAGTTTCCCCAGTTAACCCCTTTCTTTTCTGATGAGCATTTAGAAGAACCTGGTGATGAAGGTAACGACGACGTAGAGGAGACAGGTGTTGGGGATTTCCAATTTATTGTACCTGTAGAGGGTTCTGTTGCAGGAAAATATGGTTTAAGGGAAGACCCTTTTACTGGAGTTAGTAGAATGTGCTACGGTATTGATATTATAGCATCTCCACTGGCTCAAGTAATTGCCGCGGCTCCAGGAGTTGTAAAAGAAGTAGCTGAGCATTCTATATACAACCTGACAGTTGAAATAGAGCATGAGAGGGGTATTTCTTGTTTGTACGGTAACCTGGGAGAGGTTATGGTTGAGGTGAATGACAGTATTGAGCCAGGAGATAACATAGGCTATATGCTGGAAGAAGAAAATCCTTTGCTTCATTTTCAGGTGAGAAAAGAGGGGCGTCCGGTAGACCCTCTGAAATTCATTTCTGGAATTGATTAATCTTTGGCAAAGCAGCTAAACAATGCATTTAGGTAGAATATTTGGAGTAAAAATAGTTTTCAACTGGTTTTTCTTCTTCCTTTTGTTTTTCTATGCTCTCCTGGGACGTCTTGCGGAAACAGTAATCTTGTTTTCTATAGTAATTCTACATGAGTTTTCTCATATACTGGTGGCCAAAGGTTACGGTTTAACAGTCAGGGAGGTTGAACTATATCCTTTTGGCGGAATGGCAAAGATTGATGATCTTTTGGAGTATAATCCCTTTGTTGAAAGCAGAGTAGCACTGGCCGGCCCGTTATTTAACTTTTTTTTGGTAGGCGCATCTATAGTTTTATATACAAATTTCAGCTTACCGGAAGACTCTTTAATGTTTTTTATCCGAGGTAATTTACTTATAGCCTTTTTTAACCTGCTGCCTTCTTTACCCCTGGATGGGGGGCGTATACTCAGGGCAAGCCTCAGCAAGCGCTTTGGTTACCGTAAAGCTACAAACCAGGCTGCCCAATCGGGAAAAGTTCTTGCTGTTCTATTACTTATAATTGCACTGGCTACCTTATATTACGGTACTTTTAATCTTAGCCTGGTGCTGGTGGCGTTTTTTTTATTCTTTGCTGCCCAAAAAGAGCAATCCCAGGCGGCATATGTCTTTGTAAGATATCTTGCCCGGAAGCATAAAGAGCTTGACCGGGAAAATATCTTAAATGCTGGCTATCTGGTAGCTGTTGAGGAAACACCTCTAAAAGAAATAGTAAAAGAGTTTACTCCTAAGAAATATCACCTGGTAATGGTTATATCTCCTGGTTACCGGATAAAAGGGACTGTTACTGAGGGACAGATTATAGATGCCGTTTTGAACCGTAGTGTTCACCTGCCGGTTAGAAATCTTCTAAAAGAATAATTGTAACAGATTGAGGAATTATAAATAGTATTTTTTGGTATAATAATCAGAAAAAGTGAGATGGTTTTATGCAACCTATAAGAGAAAAGCTGGAAAAAATACTCCTGGAGGTGGAAAAACCGGCCAGGTACACAGGTAATGAGTTAAATATAGTAAAAAAAGACCTTTCCCGGGTGACAATTAAAATTGCCCTGGCATTTCCTGATGTTTATGAACTGGGCATGTCCCATCTGGGCTTTAAGATACTCTACGGCCTGTTAAATCAACAAGCAGATATAGCTGCAGAAAGAGTTTATGCCCCCTGGCCCGATATGGAGGAAAAAATGAGGGAATGCGGGATA
>CAYYWR010000339.1:0-2094 GCA_964474145.1 uncultured Syntrophomonadaceae bacterium | reverse complement strand
AGAGGGCAAACACCATAGAAAAATAATCAACACTTATAACAAAGGATGTTCCAGCTACAAAAAGAAAAGAAATCTCCAGGTTTTCCCCGGCGTTTAAAGGGAACAGGATAAATAATAATATTATAAAATTTATAATAACAGCGGCCAGGGCTGTTTTATTCCTCCGTGAAAGGTCCTCTTCTTTTATGGCATATATAATCATGGCGCCAATCAAGGGAACAGCCACCGCCAGTACCGGTAATATCCACATAATTTCTGCCTGGATTATCCAATAACAGCAACCTCTGGCCTGCTTTTCCAGAACTATAAGTTGCAATTATTTCTTACTCCAGGTTTTCACCTCCCCCTTTGCAAACTTAACAATCAATAGCTTTCCAGCTTACCTCGTCCCCCAAGGCAGTCCCGCTTTGTTTAAAAGTGCCGGCAGGCCCTTCAATGACGTATGCTGACCCTTTGACTGCAGGACTTAACTTACAGGGAGACATATCTTCTATCAAGTAACAGATGCAGTTATTGTTATCAACAAAGGCTACATCAATGGAAAAACTCATCCCCAGGGTATGTACTGCCCTGCAGGGCTTTATAAGAATGCCTTTCCCCGGCGGGAGACCTGAACGCCCTAAAAGACCTTTCAGGCGCAAAAAAAAGGTGTCGGCCACCTCTGCCTGCTCCAGAACCACACTATTGTTAGACAGGTTTATAATCTTTACTTTTTTCATCACCTTTAGGGATGCCCCGGTGAACACTCTAAAAGCCCGGGCAAAAGACAGCATCAGGACCCCTGTAGTTTTCTATATTATCCAGAATACTCCTGTCCAGACACAGCCAGTAGGGTTTCCTGCCAGGCTCCAGGGTGCCCATTTCCCCGGATAAGCCCAGTATCCCCGCACCCTTTTCCGAAGCCATAGTTATAATATTTTCCGGAGAAAGACCAGCCCGGGCATAAAACCTCATTTCCTGCAGATAACCTTCTCTCCAGCCCACCCCGGGGGACCCGCCGTCAGTTCCCAGACCCAGAGTTACACCTATTCCATGGGCTTGATTAATCATCTCCAGATGCCCCTCTATAGTTTTTTCAATAACATCTTCCCTGGCCTTATCTTTTTGTTTCCTGACCTGTTCTTCTTGAGGTAACAACTGCCCCTTAATTTCCTCCAGGGAACCGGCAACGGGTGCCACCGTGGGGATCCAGGCTACATTTTTTTCCGCCATCAGGTGCAGGGTCTCTAAAGTGATAAAATAACCATGCTCTACAGAGTGGACCCCGGCTTCAACGGCTATGCGCACAGCTTCATCGGAACTGGCGTGCACCATTACCGGCAGGCTGTGCTCACCGGCTATCTGAACTATAGTCTTCATTTCCTCCAGGGAAAAGGCAACCGGGCCTGTCCGACCAAAGCTATTATAGCTGACCAGGCCGGAAAGGCATACTTTAAGCTGATCTGAACCGCTATATGCAACCTGAGATATTTGATTTCGGGCCTCCCTTATATCAGTCAGTCCCCTCATACCCAGGAAGCTTCCATAATATCCCTGTCGGTAAAGGGCTCTGCCGGTTACAGTAACCAGGGGGAGAAAAGCATCTTTTAAAGACCTTTGGGAATTTGATGATATGGAAAATACAGACATTCCTGCCAGGTTATGAATAAGACTTAGCTGGCGAGCCTGCATTCCGGTATTGTAGCGGTCACTTCCATCCCTTAAGGCTAACACCCCTGCTTTTAAAACTTCCTCCAGGCGTTCTTCAATTATCTGGTCTAAAACAGGTCCGGTAAAATTTCTGAAACCCTGGACTCCGTCAAGAACTAAATGAACATGGCAGTCCACAAAACCGGGAACCAGGAGCTGGCCCCGGGGAATTTCCTGAACACGCCATCCCTCCGGGAAGACAGCGTTTTCTCCTGCTCCACCCGGGGTCAGGTTTTGGGAAGCCTCCCGGACTTCATCTATTTGCCCCCCCTTCAGATATATAGCTACCCGGCAGGTTTGTCCCGGGCTAGAAATACCGGAATTATCTTTCAGGGACACCTTCAAAACATCAGCTACCACCACAAGCCTGTCATTAGACAGCACAGGATAAATTTCCATGAAATA
>CAYYWR010000338.1:0-2104 GCA_964474145.1 uncultured Syntrophomonadaceae bacterium | reverse complement strand
GCCCAGTCCATGGGCTGGCTCATGATTTCCTCTACTTCCTGGAGGGATCCCAGGCCCCGGGGGGCCTCCAGGACTACTTCGTCGTGTATGTGCATGGCAATCCGGTAGCCTGCAGCCTCCAGTTTCAGCATGGCTTCTGCCAGGCAGTCCCGGGCAATGGCCTGGGTCATGTTCTCCACCAGCTTGCCTCCGTAGGTGTTTATGCGGCACCATTTCCTGCTGGCCTGCTGGATACCTTCATAGGTGAGCATATCCTTGTTAAACCGCGTATCCACTTCAATCCGGGGGTTCACATAGGCCAGGCTTCTACCCGAGGGGAGCTGCATGAAGAGCACTCCACCCCTGCAGTAAAATATAATCCTCTGTTGCAGCTTCACAGGAACTCCATCCCTAACCGCCTTCAGCGCCGCTACTTCTGTATCCCGCCAGAGCTTAACGATGTGGGGGTTGGCCCTTCGCCAGGCGGAAACTATATCCGGCAGTTCGTCTTCTGTGAGGCCCATCTTCAGGGCGCCCAGGGCCATCAGGGCGCCCGTGCTGCCCTGATAGCCGCAGGCCAGGGTGGCTACCTTGCCCTTCTGCCTCAATTCATATTCCGGGTTACCTTTTACTATCAGCTCCAGGGGTACTTTGAACATCCTGCTGGCGGCCATTTCATAAATCTTGCCGTGGCTTTTAAAGGTATCCAGGACCCATTTCTCCCCCGCCAGCCAGGCAATTATTCGAGCTTCGATGGCGCTGAAATCTGATATTATAAAGCGGGAGCCGGGGGAGGGAATAAAAGCCGTTCTGGTGAGCTGGCTTAAAACCTCCGGCACAGACTCAAAAAGGGTTTCCAGGGCATCATAGTCTCCGGCTTTTAGGAGCCGGCGGGCCAGGGGCAAGTCACTCATGGTGTTCCGGGGCAGGTTTTGAATTTGCACCAGGCGCCCGGACCACCTCCCGGTGCGGTTTGCCCCATAGTACTGTAAAAGGCCCCGAATCCTTCCGTCTGCCCCCACAGCCCGCTGCATGGCTTCATATTTCTTGATGGAGGTCCTGGACATGAGCAGGCGCAGCTCTAAAACCCTTCTGACCCGGGGGTCCCGGGTTTCCTCCAGGAGTTCCAGCACGGCATCCCTGGAGAGGCTTTCTACTTCCAGATGGTGATTATCTGCCAGCCACTTTTTTAGCTGGGCAGGGCTGTTGGGGTTTTCCAGCCCGGTTAAAAGGGTAGCTTCTTCAAGGAGCTTTTTCTGGTGGGCTTTGTCACACTTAACGGCCTTTTCCACCAGCTCCCGGTCCATCCGCACTCCCAGGTCATTTATTTTCTGGTCCAGGTGCCACAGTTTTATTTCTTTTTGGGGCATGGGGCAGTTCTGGAGTTTTCGCCTTATCCCCCTTTCCACTTCCACATCCTGCTGGCAGTAGTTTTTAAACTTCTGCCATTTTTCCGGGTTATGCTCTGGCAGGTTCCGGGTCCTCCCCCCGTTGGCCCTGGTGGGTTTGCAGGGCATGGTAAAATATCTTATTAGCCCTTTCCCTTCCTGCATCTTCTGCTGGGAAAGATGCAGGCACCTGGCCACTCCCTCTAAATGGCCTGGTAAGCCCAGGATTAAGGAGTGGGCCCGGGTGCACCGCCACTGCTCCGGGGGCAGGGGAGTATTCAGGTGGCGGGCAAGGCATGTCCGCTCAAAGTTGGCGTTATAGGCGGTCTTTATAACCCCGGGGTCGGGGATAGCCTGCCGCAATTTATCTGGAATCTCTTCCCTGCTGGCCAGGTCAACTATCTCTACCGGCTCATTGTCAAAGGCATAGGCCAGGAGCAGGATTTCAAAATTCTCTGACTCGCAGTATTTGTAGATGCCGCTTTTAACTAAATCTATGTCTGAAAAGGTTTCTAAATCTATGCTTAAAACTGTCATTATCTGTCCTCTCCATGCTCAAATTGGTATTTATAATGCTTCTCTGCCTTTAGGAAGGGAAAGGTTTACTATTACAGCAGGAGGGAGGCGGCAGAGTCCTCCCCCTCTTCCCCCAGGCCCCCCAGGTCTCCGAAATCGTCTTCAGGTTTAGAGCGTCCCCCCAGGGGTTCCCCCTCCTCCAGCTTCTGGAGGTTTTGAAG
>CAYYWR010000337.1:0-2117 GCA_964474145.1 uncultured Syntrophomonadaceae bacterium | reverse complement strand
TGGTCTTTATGGGGGGCATACTGGATATTTTCTTCAGCAGCTTTTTCCACAGATTCTTTAAGCCCGAAATGCTGGTCAATCAGGCGGTTTATCCCTGTTTCACAGGCTATAACCGGGTTAACCTCACAGCCAGTAATCACAATGATTATATCCAGGGCCTCCATATTCAAAGGGTCAGACATGGCCAGGGTCAGGAGATTATCATGCTTTTCCAGGGGAATAATTCTGTGCTTCCGGGCCAGGTCAAAGGGAATAATGGTTGCCACCTGGGGGTCAACCTTTATATTATGCAGATTGATATAGGGTATACCCAGCTGCTTTCCCAGTATTTCCATCAACTGTTCCTCTGCCAGGTACCCCTCTTCTATTAAAATCCTGCCCAGTCGCTCTCCAGAAACCTTCTGCCGGGACATAATTCCCGATAATTGCTCTTCGGTAATTATCCCTTCCTCCAGGAGAATGTCTCCCAGTTTGCGTTTATTAAAGAATACCATATGTGTTCACACCTGTTTTATGAATTGTGACACTCTTTTTATATGGCTTCACTTCTTGTTAGTCATAGCATATCTATAAAACATGGCCAAAACATGGCCGTAGTTGGCCGCGAAATTCTAACCATCCTTTTGCATGACCCCTATTAGTTCTTCCAGGGTTTTATCCGCTTCTTCGTAGGGAACCTGACAGGTTCCAACCTGCTGATGCCCGCCACCCCCGTACTTTAGCATGAGGGAACCTACATCAGTATTTGATGTGCGGTTAAGTATACTGTGGCCCACGGCAAAAACACAGTTCTGTTTGTTCTTTCCATCGGTAACCCAGATAGAAATATTCTGCTCAGGGAAAAGGGTGTAGAGCAAAAACCTGTTGCCGCTGTAGATTATATCGGCCCCCCGCATATCTGTAATTATAACGTTACCTGCCGTGCGGGAGTTATTTATCAGCATTTCCTTAAAGGGCTCCTGATGCTCAAAATAGAGTTCCGCCCTCTCCTTCACATCTGGTATGTTAAATATTTCCTCTATAGACATGCTTCTACAATGATCTATCAGATCCTCCATGAGCTGGTAATTGCTTATGCGAAAATCTCTAAAACGGCCCAGGCCTGTCCGGGGATCCATAATAAAGGACAGGAGTATCCAACCCCGGGGCTCCAGGACTTCTTCCCGGGTCAAATCACCGGAATCCGACTTGTCAACCGCCTCCAGTATAGGTTTCAGGTGGGCGAACTTATCCTCTCCACCGTAATAATCATAAATCACCCTGGCCGCACTGGGGGCCGGCCGGCTGGCTCCTTTAAACTCGACACCGTCTTTTAAGCGCTCCTCTTCGCTGGAATGGTGGTCAAACCACATTCCACAGCCAGGAACAAAGGGCACATTTGCCAGAACATCCTTTTCGGTGACCTCTACAATGCCATCCTGGATATCTTTAGGATGAACAAATTTCCAGTGGTCGATAATACCTGCATCCTTGAGAAGTACTCCACAGGCCAGTCCATCAAAATCTGATCGTGTTAATAATCTCATTTTTTTCACCCACCTTTTAAGATTATAGTAGTAAACATTTTCTTACTGTTGTAAATATTATCTTACTGTCTTTCTTATTTTTAGTTATTTCAACATTTACAAAGATATTCCTGCAAAAATTTTAAATTTATGAGCAAATTAATCCCGGCATAATCCCCGATATAATCCCTTTCATAAAAACTCCCGTAAACACTCCAAAAATCAGGAAACCATTCCATTAGTAAGCAGGATTCTTTAAATGTTTATAGAAATAGAAGTATAAATAGAAATATAATATGTTGAAACATATCGTAATTTATCAAAAAAATCATAATAAGAGGTAAATAAAAATGAGAAAGATTTCAGTTCAACAACTGTTCCCCGGCTCAACGCTGGCCACACCCGTCTACGATAACAACGGGTTCATCTTGCTAAATCGAGGAGTCGTGCTTACCTCAGACTATATTCGGAGATTATCAAGGTTTAATATTCCTGCGGTTTTTATAGAGGATCCCTTGATTCCCGACATAGAAGTGGAGGATGTGATCCAGGAGGAAACACGGCAGCAGGCCAACAAGCTGGTAAAAAACATTTTGGATGATGCCCAAAAGT
>CAYYWR010000336.1:0-2118 GCA_964474145.1 uncultured Syntrophomonadaceae bacterium | reverse complement strand
AGTTGGCGAATCTAATTAAAAAAATAAACTGTCATGTTAATCTTATTCCCTATAATCCAGTAAAAGACTTTGATTACAGACCTCCCTCCAAAAATATAGTTCAAGCTTTTAAAGAAAGTTTAGAAAAACACAGGATCCCTGTAACTATTAGAAGATCCCTGGGAAGAGATATAGATGCGGCTTGCGGTCAACTCAGGAGAAGGTCATACCGTCAGCCAAAAGGTGGAGATTATTAACAATGTTAGTAGAAGGCAAAACTGATGTAGGAAGAGAACGGCAAAAAAACGAAGATTGTTACCTGATAATAAGTAATAACGAAAATATCAGGCTTTTTGCCGTTGCTGATGGTATGGGTGGACATAAAGGAGGAGAGGTGGCCAGCAGTTTGGCCATGGAGTTTGTCAAAGATTATTTCTATAATAACCGGGAACAATTATCGGAGGCTTCTTCCGAAAGTATTAAGAAATATTTTACGGAAATGTTTAGAAAAGCTAATGAAAAAATATGGGAAGAGGCTTTTTATAACAAACACTTGAATGGAATGGGGACAACTCTAACTGTAGCTTTATTAATTGCAAACCACCTGGTGATTGGACATATCGGGGACAGCAGGGCTTATTTGATAAGTAAAGCAGGAATGTGGCAGTTAACGGAGGATCATTCATATGTTCAAAAATTGGTAAATGAGAATCACCTGGAAGCAGGAGAAGAAGAAAATCACCCCCAGAGAAATGTCCTAACCAGGGCTCTGGGCACAGACAGAGTGGTAGATGTGGATATTTATTTTTATACTGTAGAAGAAAGCGACAATATTTTACTATGCACTGATGGTTTAACCAGAACAGTTTCAGATATGGAAGTAAAGGATTTAATACTCACCAGTCATTCCCCTTCAGAGTCAGTGGAAGAACTAGTGGATCTGGCCAATGCCCGGGGAGGTCCTGACAATATTACCGCACTAGTTGTCAGGTTAGATACTTTAGATAGTGGGAATAAGAGGTAGAAACAGGTAGTGGTTATATAATTCAGAGGTGAAATCATGATTGGAAAAACTTTGGCTAAACGATACAAAATCGAGGAAAGGATTGGAGACGGTGGCATGGCTATTGTTTATAAAGGTCATGATGCCGTTCTTAACCGCTGGGTAACCATAAAAATTTTAAGAACTCAGTTTGTTCTTGATGATGAATTTGTTCATCGTTTTCGTCGTGAGGCTCAGGCTGCTGCCAGTTTATCCCATCCCAATGTGGTTAATATATATGATGTTGGTGAAGAAGATGATACCTATTACATTGTTATGGAGTATATCGATGGGAAAACTTTAAAGGAGCTTATTAACGAAAATGAAAGGCTACCTGTCCAGGAAGCTGTGGATATTACCCGGCAAATTTGTGAAGCTCTGGTACATGCCCATAATAATAGAATAATACACCGGGATATTAAGCCTCATAACATTCTGGTAACAAAAGATAAAAGGGTGAAAGTGACTGATTTTGGAATAGCCAGGGCTGCTACAAGTGCTACCCTGACTTATAATAGTAACGAACTTATGGGTTCGGTTCATTACTTTTCTCCAGAACAGGCCAAAGGAGGCTTAGCAGAAGAGAAATCCGATCTCTATTCCCTGGGCATTGTGTTTTATGAGATGCTTACCGGTAAGGTGCCTTTTTCTGGGGAAAGTCCTATATCTATAGCTATAAAGCACTTTCAGGAGGATATCAAGTCACCGGTGGAGTTGAATTCCCAGGTAACAGCTGAACTGGAGAAAATAGTTCTAAGGGCAGTAAAAAAGGATTTAAACCTTCGATATCAAAGTGCAGAAGAAATGCTTATAGATTTAAAAGAATTTATAAATGACGAAATAATTAATAACGGCAGTTACAACCAGCCAGCTGTTAACAATATTAAGAATAATGCAGTTCCCGTTAAAAGAAACAGTAGCTCTAAAAATAATGAAGAGAAAAAAATCAAAAAAAGGGCAAGAGCTATTAACTGGCGATATAGTTGGGTGGTAGCAGGGCTTTTGGTTTTCTTTATATTCGTAGCTTCCCTGGCCATGGGATTTAATCACTTGAAGTCTTTTTTACTGGTTCCTGAAGTTGAAGTTCAAAATGTTGC
>CAYYWR010000335.1:0-2130 GCA_964474145.1 uncultured Syntrophomonadaceae bacterium | reverse complement strand
GTAAGTATTCAGTGAACCCGCAAGACGCTAAGACATGGAGACGGTTTGCCCTATTTTCCCATCGGCCTTTCGGGGAAAAGTAACCCTCCCCATGGCACTGCTAGAAGCAACTAACCGGGTTTACTGAACATTTACTTATTTTATTTATTTTATACAAGCAACCCTTCACAGAAATGCTAATTAAAAACGCCTTTCTAAAGAAAGGCGTTTACTTGTTGGCACAATAAACAAACTATTATATCTATAGTTCTTATGTTGTTTTACTGCTACTACATTTCCACTACGTTAGCTGCTTGTGGGCCGCGGTCCCCTTCAATTACTTCAAACTCTACCCTTTGTCCCTCTTCTAAAGATTTAAAACCTTCTTTTTCAATTGCTGAAAAGTGGACAAAAACATCTTTTTCGCCTTCTACTTCAATAAACCCATAACCTTTTTGATTGTTGAACCATTTCACTATACCTTGTTTCATTAAAAAAAACTACCTCCTAATTTCGCCTTCTTGGCTTTTTCTTAGAATTATACTATCATTCTTTATATAGTATGTCAAATATTTTTATTTCTATTATTGCGATTTATGTCGAAAACAGTCTAAATATTTCTTAATCTACATGGTATTGACCCTTTGGATTTGAGTAATTGTGGCAGCTATTTCTGTAATATGATCTTCCCGGCTGTACATATTATAGTAGTATTCTGTTAACATTCTTTCTGCAGAAAACTTCCAGACTGAAGCAGCGATACTGTTTTTCATCATTTTCAGCCACCTGGGCCTGTTATCATAGTAAGTTGGGATAACTTCCTTTAGCAGGACCTGATACAGGGAGTTTGCATCATGTTCATCCTGATTACAACCTTCATACCCATGTCCTATCTGCCAACCATTAACCCCGTGCTTACAGGCTTCCGGCCACCAGCCATCCAAAATGCTCAAGTTTAATACTCCGTTCATAGCTGCTTTCATTCCAGAAGTGCCACTGGCTTCTAAGGGACGTCGGGGGTTATTAAGCCAGATGTCACAACCCCTGGTGAGCAGCTTTCCTATTTTCATGTCATAATTTTCAAGGAAGACTACACTATGGGGGTATTTTTTGGACATCTCAATTATCCTTGGAAGCACTGACTTTCCTTCTTCGTCCTGGGGGTGGGCTTTTCCAGAAAACAGTAATTGCAGTGTTCCTTCTTTTAAAAAGGGCTCTAGCAGCTCAGTATTTTTAAAAATAAGGTCGCATCTTTTATAGGATGTAATTCTGCGGGCAAAGCCTATTATCAAGGATTCCGGATTTAACTGGTTATTGCTGTTGCGTTTATATATTTCCTTTACTAATTCTCTTTTTGCCTTTAAATGTGGCTGCCAGAGATCGTTTCCCCTTTCAAAAGCCTCTATTATTTCAGGATCCTGCCAGGTTTTTCGATGTACACCATTGGTTATAGGAATAATAGGAGATGCACCTTTAATATGTTCCCACATTTTTTTTGCTGTTTCACTGTGGGTTTTGGATACAGCGTTAGTTTTTCTGGAAAGATTTAATCCGGCCACTGTTATGCTAAAAGGGTCTCCACCTATGCGGGACATTTGTTCGCAGGACAGCCCGTTGTAAGCTCCCACACACCCTAAAGCATGATGACTGTAAACTCCATTACCGGCTGTTACGGGAGTATGGGTTGTAAAGACAACTTGATTTCTGGTTTTATGCCATGCCTCTTCAAAGCTAAAGCCCCCACTCATTTTCTCCCTGATGAGCTCAACAGCACCCAGGACAGCATGTCCTTCATTGAAGTGATAGGTGTCCACCTGGATTCCCAGTGCCCTTAAAGCTCTAACACCACCAATTCCCAAAATAATTTCCTGGGCTATGCGGTCATGTTCACTTCCACAATACAACCTGTTGGTGATGTGCCTGTTTTCTTCATTTTCCGGCAAATTAGCATCTAACAGATAAAGAGGAGCATTGCCGTATTTATCTACCAGCCATATTTTGCATACCACTTCCTTATTATCAATCCTAACACTTACAGTAGAGTTGGTGTCTTTAAGGTTACTTAAATCAATGTCCTCAAATACGTCATAGGGGTTTCCGTTTTCATCAATTAGCTGGGTAGTATAGCCCTGCCGCCATAAAATCCCTATC
>CAYYWR010000334.1:0-2154 GCA_964474145.1 uncultured Syntrophomonadaceae bacterium | reverse complement strand
AATGAAGTAGGCGTTTCGCCACATCTTGAGATAGAAGATGAATATTTGTTAGAAGCGGCCCGGCTTTTACTGGGACCTGAAGACGTCGGCTATGAAATGAAGATAAACGAAGACATATATTATATTGACCTGGAGCAGGCCAGGGAGGAGGATTACTGGGAGGCTTACTCTGCCCTTTTGCATGCCCGGGAAAAAGAGGACTTCTGGCAGCATTATTATCCCGGTTATGACTTGATAAGTAGTGTGGAGGATGCTCCTCCGGAAAAGATATATACCGTGAAGTTTAATATGCCCCTGGCAACTGAGACTGTGAATGATAACACCGTGCAGCTGGTAGATTCTGACACAGGAGAAAGGGTAGAGTTAGACTTTTTATTTACTGGCAGCAATATAATAGAGATAAAACCTGGTGATGAACTGCACTCGGGTAAAGAATACTGGCTGTTGGTTTCAAAGGGATTAGAAAGCAAAACCGGCAGGCCCCTGGGAAAACCTGTAGTAGCCACCATAATGGTGCAGTAATAAGTAATGGTTCAGTAATCCAAATCATGCATACCAGTAAACAAGCAAAATAGACAGTAGTCGAAAAATAAAAAACCTTGTCGACCGCTGTCTATTTTTTTATATTAAATTCTCATGAGAGAAGGAAATTTATAATTTCTCTAGAATATATATACATATATGTAAAATAAGAAAAACGTAAATATTCAGTAAGCCCGGTTAAAAGCACTGTCGGTACCATGGAGAGGTTTCACTTGTCCCCGAAGGGCCGAAGGGAAGACAAGGCAAACCGTCCCCATGACTTAGCGTCCCCCGGGTTTACTGAATACTTACAGAAAAACAAAGTGTCTGATAATAAAGCAAAAATACGGTTGACTGAGATATAGGGACGCTTCCAGCACAGACTTCAGCTAAGCCCAGGGTCGGTTCCATCGTCTTCCCTGACGGGTCCATTGTTCCCCTGGAAGATGCTCGAACCGTCCCCATGGCAGCGCCAGTTACATGAACAAACCGGCTTCACTGAATACTTACTAAAATATTTTGGGTTTTAAAATTCAAGTAAACAAGGGGGGATGCTTAACAGTATAACGATTTTGCGATAACAACAGGACAGAGTGAAGTTTACCACAAAAAAAATAAAGGAGTTGTTAGGGCAAATGAAAAGGGACTTTAAATTATTTTTAAAAACTAAAGCTTTGTTTATAACTATTGTTTTATTAACATGCCTGGTTGCTGCTTCCGGAGCCTGGGCAAATGATAATGGAGACTTTGATGATGACTTTACCTTAACGGAGGACATGGTTTATCCAGGTAGATTGCTAAGTGGAAACGATATTAACTTGGACGGAAATACTCTAACTGTTGAAGGTGACCTTATCCAGGAAGGTGGAACGATAAACCTTAACGGGGGAAAATTAATTGTAAAAGGTGATTACCGGATACAAGAATGGCTTTTCGGTGATGAATATGACAGGTGTTATGGCGTATTGGAAATGAAAAATGAAAATGATTATATCCTGGTAGAGGGTGATTTTGTAACTGAATCCAGGCGCAGTCATGATGGTAACTTATTAACTGGAGTGTTGGAAGTTAAGGGAAACTTTGTGCAGAAGTCCAGTGGCAGCTGGTCCAGCTTTGATGCTTCCCACAGTCATAGAGTATTGCTTTCAGGAGAGGGCCGCCAGGAGATATCCTTTGAAACCCCTGGCAGTTCAGGTTTTGCTGACCTGGAAGCTGTAAACCCGGATGTACACGTTATGACTGAAATTCGGGGCTGGGAGCTAAAGAGAGACCTGTCTGTAGCCAGCGGCATAAAGGGTATCGATAGTACCATGGATTTAAAGGGGCACAAGTTAACTGTTAACGGTGACCTGATAAAGGGTGATGGCAAAATTGATGTTAACGGCGGAGAACTGGAAATAAAAGAAGATTATCGAATTCAGAAAGAGGTAGCTCCAGGTATTTTTGAAAGGAGCTATGGAGAGCTGAGTATGACCGAAGCAGAGGACTATGTCCTGGTCAAGGGTGACTTCATAACTGAGTCCAGGCGGGGACACAGTGGTGATTTAGCCAACGGAGTGTTGGAAGTTAAGGGAGATTTTGTGCAGAAGTCCAGTGGCAGCTGGTCCAGCTTTGATGCTTCCCACAGTCATA
>CAYYWR010000333.1:0-2163 GCA_964474145.1 uncultured Syntrophomonadaceae bacterium | reverse complement strand
AACGGGGCTTAGGGTAATTTCTTTTAATGATATTACGCAGTATGGCCAACTTAACTTTCTTAGAGCGGTTACTTAAAATACCATAATGCCGGATTTTAACAAACCCCTTGGGAAGTATGTGCATAAGAAAGCGTCTGATAAACTCCACCGGTTTTAGAGTTATTTGAGACAGAACCCCTTGCCTTTTATAATCTTTGACACTAAAAGTAATGCCTGTATCATCAATTGATAATATCCTGGAATTAGCAATAGCAATCCGGTGAGTATATCTTCCTAAATACTCAAGGACATTTAGAGCACCTTTAAAAGTTTCTTTTATATGAGGAATCCACTCCTTTGAGTACAGTAAGTTCACTAACTCTTGGAACTCAAAGGAGTGTTGAAATTTCAGTGATGAACCTGAAAAAGTCAATTTATTGTCCCGGTATAGCTCTTTTAAAGCAACCATAAACTTCCCGCGAAAAAGCCTGGATACCACGCGAACAGGAAACAAGAACTTATCTTTACTAACTTTAAACTTTAAGTCCTTGGTAAGCCCACCTCCCAATACAATAGAATGAATATGGGGATGAAAGCTTAAATCCTGTCCCCAGGTGTGGAGCATACTCATAAAACCAATATCTGCATTCAGATGTTTTTTATCCTGGCCCAACTCTAACAGGGTCTCAGCGCTAGCTTTATATAATAACGAATAGAGCAGTTTTTTATTGGCATAGATTAAAGGGTTTAGTTCCTCAGGAACAGTAAAGACCACATGAAAATAAGGGGCATCAATAACCTCTGACTTTCGCTTATCAATCCATTTTTCCCTTACAAGCCCCTGACAACATGGACAGTGGCGGTTTCTACAAGAATTATAATGCATTTCAGAATGCCCACAATCTTGACAAGTGGAAACATTGCCACCGGAGGCCGGGGTTTTACACCTCATAATACTAAGGGCAGTTTTATGTGCTAAACCATCAACATAAAAATGTTCTTTTGCCAAGTCGTAATACTGGTTAAAAATCCTCTGAATAGCATAACTCATTTTATAGCATCAAAGGGACTTCTAAGTTTTTTCATGGTTTTGGTTGCTAATTGAACATACAAAAGACTAGAATTTGCAGACTTATGGCCTAAAAGCTTTTGGATAGTCAGCAAATCACAGCCCTGCTCATATAAATGAGTGCCAAAAGAATGACGAAACGTATGAGCCGTGACTTTTTTATCCCAGCCCAGCAAACAACAATGATCCGAGATAAAACGAGAAACAGTAAAACTAACAATAGGAGAATCTGGCTTAATACCAGGAAATAACCAACCTTTAGGCTTATTAAAAGCAAGCCAGTATTCAGTCAGGATAGCTAGAGTTTTTTCGGACAAAATAGAATAACGGTCACTCCGTGACTTAGAAGACCGTATATAAATACGCATATGCTCCCGGCTAATATCATTATAATGTAAATTTATAAGCTCAGAAACCCTAAGTCCTGCAGAATATAAAAGAGCAACACATGCCTTATGCTTTAAATTAGGGATAGTATCAATAAAAAAGCTTGCTTCTTCAATAGTAAGAATATCGGGAAGCTTGGTATTAAACTTCATAAAAGGAACTTCATAGTTGTTCCAGGGCATCTGTAGAACATATAGATGAAAAAAACGCAGCTGAGAAATATGGGCATTAATAGTACGATTTGAAAGATTCTTTATTTGTTTTAGGTATAGAAGATAACACCTTATTTCTTCAAAAGAAATATCCTCAGGTAATTTCCCGCATGTTGCTGTCCAGGAAAGATAACTTTGTAACATGCTGTTGTAAGACTTGACAGTATTGATAGTTAAATCACGCAGAATCAGCAAATCATTAAATTTTTTAACGTATGGCTGAGTATCAAAATTATACATTTATTTGTACCTCCTAAAAGTATTTAAAGTAAAAGTAAAAAACCCTTTGAAAAATACTCTTCTTTTAGGAGGAGCTCTTGGAAAAATAAAAAATAAGTTGTTAGTTACCCGAAAACATGATACGATAAGCATAGTAGCAGTACCTCACATTAGGCTTGTTCGGTATGGTAACTTAACAATACCCTATTTGTGAATGTGCTGCTACACTTAATTAAAAATAATTTAAAAAAAATTTAAAACTAAGCCAAAAAGGTTTTAAGGTTTTAAGGTTTTAAG
>CAYYWR010000332.1:0-2179 GCA_964474145.1 uncultured Syntrophomonadaceae bacterium | reverse complement strand
TTCTACTGCTTCAATCTCCTCCAGCCTTTCCTTCGAACCTGAAAGAAGAACAGACTCCGGCTGAACTTCAACTTCTTTTACAGTAAAACCTTCCGGAAGATCCCCCTTTAAGGATACCTCTACAGGCACTTCCTTTCTAGCATAATCTATATTTACAGAAACCTCAACCTCTTCTGGTGTTAATTCCAGATCTGTAACCTCTCGACCCATTCTATCTACCGCTTTAAAAGGAACTGTCCTGGTAATATCTCCCTCCTCTTCTTCAACATCAACAACTGCCCATACTTCTTCTACTTTAAAAATATTACTACTAGTTCCCTTTACTATTACATTAGGAGGCTCTAGCTGGACATCTTCAACAACCATCCCTTCAGCAGGCTTTCCACTGATTACAGGCTTAGCCTCCATCTGCTGGGTAATAACTTCATCAATTATTACCTTAACCTTATCAGGAGATATATTTTCAATTTTTACCTCCGGAGGCACTTCCCCTTGAACAGCTATCATGTGCTCTCCTTCCCTTAAATCCCTCAGGTCTATGTATATTTCCAGGTCATCAGGCATCAGTCGGTCCAGATCCTCAAATTGTCCCCGGACAGTTACATCTACCTTCTCCGTCATTTCCACAACCTCCAGATACTCCGCCAGGTGGTGATATTCTACCGGAATTTTTATAAAAGGCCTGGTGCTATCGTATTCAGAAAATGTCCTGGTGTCGCCAGTAATAAAAAGCCATATAACAAAAGCTAAAAAAACGGACAATATCTTAACAAAAGTATTATTTTGTAACAAACGATCGATCATCAAGAAGACCTCCATTGCCAGAAAGGTGAATTGTTAGAAGATGGGCTGAAAAAATTAAGGAGCATTTTTTCCAGAGTTTTATTGTCCAGATAACGGGTAAGCTTACCATTGTTAGCCACAGAAATAGCTCCCGTCTCCTCTGAAACAACAATAGCCACAGCATCTGTATATTCAGATATGCCTATAGCTGCCCTATGCCTTGTGCCCAGTTCCTTGCTCAAGTGCGGATTTTCTGTAAGAGGCAGGTAACAACCGGCAGCCATTATTTTATTGCCGCGAATTATTATAGCTCCGTCATGAAGAGGAGTACGGGGCATAAAAATATTGATCAATAATTCTGCAGACACATAAGCATCTGTGCGAATCCCGGTTTCAATAAATTCATTAATCCCGGATTCTCTTTCCATTATAATAAGGGCACCAATCCTGTTTTTAACCAAAACTTGAATGCCTTTAATAATTTCGCTTACAACCTGCTGAAGGTCTATTTCACCATAAATATAGGAGGTCCTTACAAAAATCTTCCCCCGTCCCAGTTGCTCCAGGCCCCTTCTTAATTCCGGCTGAAAAACAATAGGGATAGCAATTAATCCAATAGTCATAACCTGGCGCAGAACCCAGCCAATAGCTGTTAATCCCAGCTGCCTTACCACTACTGTAGCTATTAATAATAAAACCAAACCCTTTAATAGCTGTACAGCCCTGGTCCCCCTGATCAATACAATTAATTTATAGAGTATAAAAGCGATAAGAGCAATATCAAGTATATCCCGCCAGCCGAAATGAAAAAAAAAGCTCTGGAATTGTTCCCACATTAAATAAAAGACCCCCGTCAGAATATGCTTATAAAATATATGTTAAATTTCCTTAAGGCTTAAAAGAATATAGTTTGCGAGGAATATACCGCTTAGAGCCTTAAGATAAGATGTGCTTAAGAAGTGAACTTAAAAATAAAATTAGAAATGAACTTAGAAATGAACTTAGAAATGAACTTGTGATTTTCGTTTTACATAATAAATTCTATTATTAATTATAAATACCTTCCTGTTAATAATTTTATTTTACAAGTTTATTTATTAATGTATTCCCGGGTAAGCTTTACTACTATACCGCTCAAGCCCACCAGCCCTATCAGATTAGGTATGGCCATTAAACCATTTAAAATATCTGCCAATGCCCAGATACCCCTCAGCCCCCCCACAGCCCCTACCACAATGAAGGGCAGCCAGGCCTGGCGGTATTTCAGGGATGCTCCCGTACCAAAAAGATACTCAAAGCACTTTTCCCCGTAAAAAGACCAGGCCAGAAGTGTGGTGAAGGCAAAGAAAATCAGGCCTATAGATACAATAAGCCCTCCTGGCCCTGGAAGGCCCCG
>CAYYWR010000331.1:0-2192 GCA_964474145.1 uncultured Syntrophomonadaceae bacterium | reverse complement strand
TTTTAAAGAAATATCCTCCTGTTTTTGTTGCTGGCGCACAAAGGAGGCAAACTGCACAGCAATATCAGCAATAGCCTTGTTGTCAGGATAAACCGTAAAGTGAGCCTTCCGCTCCAGCAGGGTGAGAAGGGCACAATTCCGGTACAGTTCAAACTGGTAATCTGTATGCTTTTCAATATCCTCCCGGATGCGATTGCGAAAATTCCTTAAATATATAAAATCAGGATCTTCGCTATCCCTGCTGTACATGACCGGGGAAAGGAAAAGCTGGCGATAAACCCGGTGTCTCCGCCTGAGGCCTGCATCCTCCTCCCTGCCCTGCCACTCGGCTTCCAAAATCTCCTCTTTAGACTCAAAGTTAAATAAGTCCTGGGGATAGGAACGCATGAAGTATCTGGACACCAGGGGCACTTCAAAAAGCACTTCGTAATTCTCCTGGTGGCTAAATACGGAAACATCCCCATCTACTATTTTCACCCCACCTATCTCCGCTGCGCGTTCCAGCACCCGCAGGAGAGATTTCCTGTGCTCATAGTTGGTCCAGTCCAGGCCTTCCTCCCCCGGATAAAACCCTTTCAACTCCTCGCAAAGATTGGAAAGTAAAAACTGCTCATCTACATTCTTGCCCTCCAGATATGCCAGCAGGCAGCAGAAAATTACGTAGTCCCGGACACTCTTGAAGGACTGTATTCCCATCCAGGCCTCCGGTTTAACAGGTATTTTTTCCAGCTTGGCAAAGGAGCGGTGGATGATAAGGTTAAAGCCCATTTTTTCTAAGAAATAACTTCGGAGGGCACCCTCCCTCTCCCGTACCATCTGGTAGTTCTCTGGATCCTCCTCCCTGAGTATCCAGAAATTTTCCAAAAGCTGCTCTGCCACCTGTTTGGCTGTTTCATCAAATATCTTGCCCCTCTTTTCTTTTTCCATTATATGTTATTTATCACCTGCCCTGCTTAAAAACTTGATGGTATAATTGGGTAGTTCCAGGATGCCATCCTCCCAGGGGAGGGTAATTCTCCTTTCATCTCTTTTTAACAGTTTAAATTTTCGACCCGTCTCCGTTTTGGCCACCAGGTTCCTGCTGCTCATGCACCGGCCGATCCAGTTGAGGAGAATTTTTCGGATGTAGGGATCAGTCATGGAAAACTCGCTCAAGACAATACTGTCCCTTTCTATAATCTCTTCTATTAGTATTTTCTCCGCTTCCTTCTCCTTCAAATATTCCTGCAGGAGCTGCTCCTTCTTCTCCCGGTGACTGATAACAGGTTGGGGCCTGGTTTTTTCCCGATAGTTACGAATACGGGGCTTTACTGTGACTTCTGCAGGAGGCTGGTCCCATATATGCCCATAAATATCCTCCGTTTCCTTAATCCCGGCATAAAGGTGACGGGTATGGAAAACCCCAAAAACACAGGAGGAAAGCTGGTGGGCTTCCTTCAAATCCTGGCAACGGTTAAACCATTGGGCCAGATGAAGGTAATCTCTCCGGCGGCTCTTAAAATTGTGGTGTTTTTCCCCTATCCTCTGTGCAAAGCGAGTTATCCGCCTTATTGTTTCCGTAGTGGCATTCTGCAGATAAACAATATCGCTTTCCCGGCCTCCACTGCCTAAAAACCAGGCACACATTCCCTGCCACTGGTTCATGTATTTTTCCTTAACCTGTTTTTTATCAAGGTTTTCATCCAGTCGGGGAATGCTCAGGTAATGCTCTGCCAGCTTCCCGGCAATATGCTGGAATAATTCCTCCGGCATATCCTGGAGCAGGGATTCTATGCGCAGGGAGGTGCGCTGCAGTGCCGACATAAAATTTCGCAGGTACTGAGTGATTGCCTCCTTATAAGCTAAAAAGGATTCCGTCATCATCATCTCCTCCACCTTCTCACTCTCCAGGTGGGCCAGGTAGTCAGTTGCATTTACAGTTAGCTTGCGAAAATTATCATAAAGCTCCTCCCAGATACCATTTAATTCTTCGGGTGTTAAGTCTTGAACATCTTCAAAAGAAGACAACTTGTTAAGCCCCTCCAGAAGACGGTGGAAAAGATTTTTTTCCAGGGAACCTCCAAAGGAATCCCCCTTTTCTTCTAAAATCTGAACCATTCGCTCTATTTCCACTGTATAAGGGGTGCATTGGTAGCGGAACTTTTTCCGCTTGAACTCTTCGATGGTAGTTACTTTACCCATGTCCTGCCGGG
>CAYYWR010000330.1:0-2195 GCA_964474145.1 uncultured Syntrophomonadaceae bacterium | reverse complement strand
GAAGCGTCAAAGACAGGCTCTGCCAGGGAAAGCTGCACGTCAATCTGGCCCGCCAGGTGAAGGACCAGGTCTATTTTTTCTTCCTGAAACAACCCTGCCAGCTCCCCGGACCTGATATCCATTTCATAAAACCGGGCTTTTTTGTTTATTGAATCCCGCCGTCCCCTGGACAGGTCATCAACTACTACTGTATCCATACCCTTTTTCACACACAGGTCCACTGTGTGGGAACCGATAAAGCCTGCCCCACCGGTTATAAGAACCTTCATCGAACCACTCCTATAAGAAATAACTCCCCTTTATTTGTCCAGGGCAGTGCCGGTGCCGGCATAAAACTCTGCCGGGTCCAGGTGCCTGATGCCACCGTCATCCCTGTAAAATACCCAGTCCTCCCGGGGAGTTTGCCAGTCTCCGTAGCGGAATTCAAGATACTCCTGCCAGCGGGAGGGCAAATAAACTCCCAGGCTCTTATCATGAGTTACCTCCTCAATATAATGGAGGGGTATCCACCAGACCCCCAGGTTCACAAAGAGGCGCCAGGGAAGGGAGGAGATATCTATTCGCAAGGGGACTCTGGAAATGGCAATATTCCAGGATCCCTGGAAAATGCCTCTGGCAAGCCTGGCAGGAAAACCAGCTATTTCCCTGGTCCTGGTCCTGGTCCTGTTTTCCCTCTTACCCCCGCCGGCCTTTATTTTAAAGTAATACATGGGGCACCAGGCGTGCTGACCGGCTTTTCTAAAGATATTAATATCTATCTTCCTGGCGCTGCCTATCTTTCTGCCGTTGTTTTTGCTGCCCGGGTTAACGCTGTTGGTGCCCGGGTTAAAGTTATACTTGAAGTCTCTACCCCTGCAGGAAAAGGAGCATATGGTATAGCCCGACTCCCGGATACCGGCAAAAAGGGCCTTTACCCTCTCCTTATCCCTGTCCCATATGCCTATATCGATATCCTTGTCCTGCTCCATGAGCTCCCCCTCCCGCTTGAGGCCCAGAAGGGTCCCGCTGTCAAGCCAGTAATGAATGCCCTGCCCATGAAGCAAATCTAAAACTTCCTCTAACTGCCTGTCCAAATTGCCCACTTCAACTACCCACTTCCGTTACCTGCTTCCGTTACCAACTTCCATTAACTGCTTCCAAACCTGTTTATTATACACCAGCTACCCACCTGCGCCTGTTAATGAGCAGACTGACCAGTTCAGCTTGCTTCTTTAGCTTACTTCTTTAGCTTACTTCCTTAGCTTTCTTTTTTAGCTTACTTCCTAAACCTGTTTACTTGATATGCTTCAGCCTGTATATCCATAAAATGCTCTGGGCAATGGTCTTGGAGGTGTACAGAACAGCCATGACCATTAAAAACATTAGCCTCAGGTTAAATTGAAAGGACCCGGCTGCAAAATCACCTGAAAACACATCACCCATAATCACTAATATAAGCAGAACAATATGTCCTGGAAAGAAGAAAAGCTCTATGACAAGTTTTTTGGTTTTTTGCAGCAAATTACCGTGCAAAATGTCATCAATCTGTTTATTCTTTTTCTCTATTTCCTGCAAAATTTCCTTCATTTTGTTATTATTATAAATTATTTCTCTGTCAGTTGCAATTTTCCCCGCAATCACCTGGGAGGCAATGACGTTGGGAAAGGAGCTGATTCCTATACAGGTAATAAAACCCAGGATCACCACCCACTCCTGGCCGTAAAGGTTATAAATCCCTATCCCCAGGAAAAAGACCATCAAGTTTGAGGAATACCTGTGGACCAGGACATCAAAGTAGTGGCCCTTCAGGGAGGGCCTTTGCCTGCCGGTATTTATATAATACCTGGCCAGCTCCCCGTCCACGTGATCCAGGATATAATGGAGGAAAATCAGCGCGGCTCCTATAACCAGCATGCCGCCTGCAGGAAAGGTCAAAAAATAGAGGCTGCCCAGGGAAGCTAGCAAACTCAGGAAGGTTACCTGATTGGGAGTCGCCTTTATCTTTATGAATAATATGGTGAAGTAAATGGATATTTTCCTGAATATGTATTTATCCAGGAGGTAGTTTTCCTCCTGATTTTTTTGACACAGCTGCCTATATTTTTTCATATTTCCCCATCCATTTTAAAGTTTGCCTCAGGGCGTTGGCCAGGTACACGGGGGTAATTAGCATTAGAAATAGCAGGCGAAAATTGAACTGAAAGGAAAAAACACTA
>CAYYWR010000329.1:0-2210 GCA_964474145.1 uncultured Syntrophomonadaceae bacterium | reverse complement strand
ATATAATGAGGACATCAGCATAGAACTGCCTGAGGAAGCATTGGACGCAGAGGAACTGGAACTACCAGAAATGCCAGAGGACATGCCAGTGCCCGAGGAAATGCCAGAAGAAATGCCTGAGGAATTACCGGAAGAAATGCCCGAGGAAATGCCAGAAGAAATGTTTGACCTTGAAATTCAGTAAAATAACCTTTAGTTCATACAAATAAAAAAGATAGCTCATCTACTTATTTATAAAGTAGATGAGCTATCTTTTTTATTTCTATAACTATTTCTATACTATCTTTATTTTATTCACTGTCTTCCTGGTCTTCCTGGCTTTGCTCCTGCTGTCCCTGGTCCTGACCGGCATCCCCCTTTGCCCCCGGGCTAAATTTGGAAATTATCTCCGGGGCCATCTCAAAGAGTTTCTCCAGGGAACCTCTCCCCTGCAGGGGAATCATACTGACTTCTTCATTTTTAATAACCAGGATAGCATTTGGGCTTACCTTGCAGCCGGCGCCGCCGCCGGTACCGGTGCCTTCATTGCCGCTTTGCTCCTTACCCACGCCTCCCCCTCCGCCTATCCCGAAGGAAACGCTGATAATGGGAATCAGGGTAACTCCACCTATCTCCATGGGACTACCTATAACTGTTTCCGTACTTAAAAACTTCTCCATTTTTTCAAACATGGAATCCATAACCTTTCCAACATTATTATCCATCTGCAACAAACCCTCCTTTTCCTTATTTTGTTTTATTTGCTTAAAGCTTACTGATGCTTTTTAGCCAGTAGGAACCATAATTAAATTACCATATTCCAGCGTCACACTAAAAACTCCTGCTTCAATTTGCGACACTTTTAGCAACTTTTAATTTTCTCAAATCTTTGAATATTTTTATAGTTTTCCTGGATATCACAAACCTAAATAACCTTACCAGCAGCACCCCCATAATTATTTTTCCCAAAACAACTGCCTCTGCTTCATAGTGCTCCTGATCCCAAAGGGACTCCACATCTATGACAACCTCAGGACAAAAGCTTTTCAGGGACCAGAGAAGGGCCAGAAGCCAGCCTCCCAAATGGGGCTCTTCAAAGCCTATCCTGCCACTGATTTCCAGTTTTTCCGGACGCAAAATATTTAGCAAGTCCTTAACCAGGGACAATACATGTTCCAGTGTTTCTCTATTTATTAAAACTCTAAACATCTTGCCGTGAGTATTCTTACTCTTTGTCTTCTTTGTCTTCTTTGTTGCCTTTTTTATTGCCTTTTTACCGGGTTTTTTCTTTCCACCTTCTTTTTTATCCCCCTTCTCTCTCTTGCCGGGAACAGGCAGGGGGATGGGGACATATAACAATCTCAACCTGGCCCGGGTTTTACTGTCCCTGTAGGAAACCTGCAGGGAGAACAAAGGCTGCAGTGCAATAAAAGCCCTGGCAAAAACCCCCTCCCGGTATCCCCCTTGCAAGCGATACCTCAGAGGTAAAAACATTACCACAAAAAAAAGCAGCAGCATAATAGCAGCAATAACTACCAGCAAATTTATCCCAACAGCCATCTCCTCACCCACTATAATCTATTTTATTTACTGTCAATTGTCTATTTAAGCATTCATCCCACGACTGAAGCCGTGGGCTTTCTGCTAGCTTCATCCTAATAATAAAATATATTTTGCAATTTAACATTAATAGCTGGACATAGACATGTTAAATAAAAACCTGCAGAAGAAAAAAATCCTCACTGGCTTACTATAATTAATTCAACACCATCATCAATAAGGCTGAAAGGACTGAAATGGTGAGGGGAATGGTCAGGGTATCAAGTCCCTTTTTAGTTATAGCTTCCACCAGGCTCCCCACAACAGCCAGCACAAAAGCAATAAGAGTTATTGCAGCAAATGACCATGCCGTTAAATAATTCAGGGTTATAAAGAGTACAATAAATGATGATATTATAAAAGCCAGGGCTCCCTCTATGCTCTTATCCTTATCAAAGAAAGTAGAGGACAGCCTTCTTTTTCCATACTTTTTGCCAAATAATGCAGCGGAAGCATCACCCACTCCCCATACCAGAATACCTGTTGCTGCATGAATTTTCCAGGCAGAGCCCAAAATTCCCCAGAATACCGTCAGGACCCCTGATAAGACCAGCCCGGCGTAAAGCAACTGTTGAGGTATCTGGTCTTCTCTAGGTATTTTTTCAAATAAATTTCTATTTATCCAGGGATTT
>CAYYWR010000328.1:0-2214 GCA_964474145.1 uncultured Syntrophomonadaceae bacterium | reverse complement strand
TGATGTAAATGCCCCTCCCGTGGTACTGCGTTCAACCCATCTATACTCTATAGACTTCACCACGGTACCAATATCTCTTATCATTATAGCTGTATTGATTTCGCCCTCTTGTTTTGTGCCATCAAAGGTGGTGGAATATCCTTCCCGGGTGATGACGGGACCGATGTTATCATAATAGTAATCCAGCGGAAAGTTGAACTGGGCGGTATTACCGGCATTATCTGCGGGACGGACGGTAAGCACCGTATCAAAGAGGCTGTATTCATGCTCATCCAACAGTCTGATATGGATGACATTGCCTTCCCCACCTTCAATCTGGGTAAAAGAAATATCTTCCCCCGTATTGGCCTCTCTATAGCGGGCATTTTCCGGGACAACGGTGCCTCCAATGTAGTATTCAAAAGGATAATTTTTCGATTCTTCTTCTCCTGACTCGTTTTCCCAGGTAAAAGTGCCCACAGCCCCGTTTATACCGCTGATAAACTCAGTAGCGGCTCCCTCATTAATTCCTTCATCAAGGACATCAGACACTTCTATTGGGAAAAAGAACTCTGTGGGGTTGTCGCCCCCCTGATGGGACAAGGGCTTGTATTCTCCGCCACTTCCCGCACTAACAGTTGTAGATACGGTAGGAGCAATGGTATCAAGCCACAGTTCCTGCTGGGGCATAACCCTGTTATGGGTATCTATAAGGGACACCGTTTCATAAAGATTGCCCCTTGTGTCCGACAGCTTCAGATTTTCATCTTCTGAGTATATTTTATTAATGCCGGCATAACGGGCATCCCCATCTCCATATATGATGGGACGAGCATCAACCGGGACAGTAAAATTAAAGTACAACCTGGAATAAAACTGCCTGCTTGATGTATCGTACACTCTTTCAATATTTGATGCCGAAACAACTATTGCATCTCCGCCGTCAGAAAGATTCAGCTCAGCCTTGATGTTTCCTATATTACCATCATTAATTCTTATATAATAACCGCTCTGGTTAAACAAAACTTCCTCGCTGAAATCAACCTGAAACTGTACCTGGTCCCCTGCAGTCATGTAAACTGCTCCTAAATCCGTCCCGCCTCTTATTGTGGAATTGTTGGGGTTTGTGTGGGTGCGGGGTGCCGATATAATTCTTACATACGGCGGCACATTATCCATGTAGCAGTCGTCGTCAAAACGCTCTTTGGATTTGACGGTATCAATGGGGTTGCCGGCTAAATCAACTATAAGGGACCTTGTTTTGTTCAGCTTGTCCTCTTTGGCTTCTACATGTATTGGGAAGGTGATTACCCCGTTGTCCCCCGGCCTTTTATAAACATATGATAGTTCAAAGTCATCACTGCTGCTGATCCATGTATCCTGGTCGTCGTAATCAACTCTATACATGAAAAAGTTTGTGTCTTCTCCGGCCAATGTTTCTGGGACAACATATTTAAAAGTAAGGGTATCATATTTTAAACTTACCAGGTCTGCCCGGGCTGTGGTATCTATACTGGTCCGGCCAACAGTACGCATGAGGCCGATATCAAGCTTCATATTCTCTATTTCTTCCGTTACGGCATCCCCGGCAAAGCGGATATATTCGTCAAATTTCAGGTGAATATAGATGGTTTCCCCGGCATGAAAACTTCTGAACACACCAGAACCGGGAGAAGCATCCCTTGTTGTATAAATACTTTTAACAGCGGGCCCCTGCATATCAGCAAGCATAACTGCCATTTGGGATACGCTGCTTACCCCGCAGCCGCAGTCACCCAAACCTTCATTATACAGGTTCATCCCCCGGGTTTCTTGAAATGATGTCCCTGTCGGGACAAATTCGTAATTGTTATTCATGGTAACAGTAATGCTGCTGTCATACTCACTGGAATTATAGCTGTGCAGTGCCCTGGATACAGCTGCATATCTTCCGCGCCCTGAGCCTAGAGTAGTAGCAGGGTAAGCGGTTACATTATACCAGTGTCTGATAAAGCTCCAGTGCCTGTCATTGGTGAGGGCAGCGGAATATGCCGCTGCCAGGTCACCTTTTTGAGCAAGCACTCTTTCAAGATAATTATAATCTAATCTATATGTTGCCTTAAAAAGGGTACCGGAAGTAGACGCGTTAAAGCTCAAATTATCGGGCTGGCGGGGTCCGTGCATTTTAGTAAACCTGTTAATAATATTGAAAATAGAATTTCCATGGCTTCTTAAAAAGTGGTGGGGAGCACTGCT
>CAYYWR010000327.1:0-2215 GCA_964474145.1 uncultured Syntrophomonadaceae bacterium | reverse complement strand
ATGTCAAATGAGCCTAACTCCATGACTTTTTTACCTTGGAATTCATGTCAATGGAACAGTAAGGGTGTAAAGGAATTTCTGGCAAATCATGTTAAGCCCGTCTTTGAAAATGAAGGGCTACAGGATACAAAAATAATAGCGGCAGAACCATCATGGTGGAGTGAAAGGTTGATGAGGAGAGCGCTTAATGATCCTGTGGCATGTTCAAGGCTGGACATAGTGGGAGCGCATAGTTACCCCATCCCCATAGTAAATATTTATTTTCCCGTTAATCCTTTTAAGACTGCTGTTTCTAAAGGCAAGAAAGTTTGGATGACAGAATCTAGTGATGTCGGGACAGCAGATCCCGGGATAGAATCAGGAATAAAATGGGCAAAAAAGATACACGTATTTATGACCAGGGCGGAAGTAAACGCCTGGTTATACTGGCTTGGGGCGGTACCTTCGGAAGATGATGAAGCTTTAATTTATGTTGACCACGAAACCAATACCTATACATTAACAAAAAGGTACTATACGTTTGGACATTTCAGCAGGTTTGTAAGACCCGGGTACGTAAGAATTATGGCAACAGAAAACCCCGTACCCGGTGTATACCTAAGCAGTTATAAAGATAATGAATCTGGTGAGTTCGTTATTATAGCAGTGAACGATAGTGATGCTCCCAAAGAAATACGCATCTTTCCCAGTGGGTTTACCAGTCAAAAATTAACTCCATATGTTACTAACGAAACTCTTGATATGGCAAAAGCTGAAGATATTAAACCTGAGGATGGCCTTTTTGAAGTCGCTTTACCGTCCAATAGCGTTACTACTTATGTAGGGAAAAAGGATTCTGACTTTCAGTAGAGTGCCAAGTTCTTTGAGCAAAGCGGCCTGTTTCTTCTAATAATCCCGAAGCGGGTATTATCGGTCATCAATGTTCGATAAACAAATAAGCCGGATTAAAAACCTTTTGTGAAATAACTGTGAAATAACACTAAAAAAGCCCTCTTTTTGGAGGGCTTGAATCTTTAAAATGGCGGAGAGAGTGGGATTCGAACCCACGGTACCTTTCGGCACACACGATTTCGAGTCGTGCGCCTTCGTCCAGCTCGGCCATCTCTCCGTGTTTTTTTGTTAGGTGCGGCGCATCCGGAAAAAGCTCTTTAATAGATCTCCGCATTCATCGGCAAGTACTCCTGCTGTTACTTCCATGCGGTGGTTCAGCCGTTCGTCCTGAACCAGGTTGTAAAGGCTGCACACCGCTCCTGCTTTGGGATCGTCGGCTCCGTAAATCAGTCTGTCCACCCGGGCCTGAACCAGGGCGCCGGCACACATGGGGCACGGCTCAAGGGTAACATAGATGGTGGCGTCTGTGAGCCGCCACCCTCCCATGACTCGGCTTGCTTCCCGTAGTGCCAGTATTTCCGCATGGGCGGTGGCATCCCCCAGTGTTTCACGGCGGTTATGATCCCGGGCTATTATTTCCCCGCCCCTCACAATAACCGCACCTACGGGAACTTCCCCCGATTCAAAAGCCTTTTGGGCCTCCTGTAACGCTATCTGCATATACTTTATATCTTCACCGGCGATGGTTTGCCATCCCTCCTAATATAATAAAGCCCTGCCCGCTTTTTGTAAAGGGAACAAGAGATGAGAGTTTTGCCAAAAGACGGCAGAGTACATGTAGAGTGCCTTTCTATTCGGTATCAAAGTCATCCACGGTAAATACCGGGTCAAGAGAAAAGCCTTCATTTCTGAAAGCTTCCCCGGCGCCTTCTTTCCGGTCCAGCAGGGGGATAACCTTCACTATTTCATAACCCTGCTCCCTGAGGTGAAGCGCCGTCCTCAGAGCAGAACCGCCGGTGGTAACCACATCTTCCACCACCACTACCCTGGCTCCCGGTTTAAGTTCCGGTCCTTCAATGCGCTTGGTGTCTCCGTGTTTCTTAGCTTCTTTACGGTCAACAAAAAAGGTAATATGCTGCAGACCTTCCTGGTAACAGAGAGGCGCCAGCGAGCCTGCCATGGGGACTGCTCCCATGGCGGCACCGCCTACGGCGTCAACCCGGATATCTTTGAATTTTTTCAGAATAGCTTTGGCCGACAGGTAAGCACCTTCTGATGTAAGGATGACATTTTTGCTGTTGAAGTAATACTTGCTTATTTTGCCCGAGGCCAGGCGGAATTCACCCTTTTTAAAGGCATGCTCCTGCATAAACCGGCGCAGTTT
>CAYYWR010000326.1:0-2216 GCA_964474145.1 uncultured Syntrophomonadaceae bacterium | reverse complement strand
TTCCAGGTCGCCTGTGTTTTTTACGGTGTAATTTACTCTTACTTCTTCGCCCGGGCATACCGTCTCATATCCGTTGAGGTCTAGTTGTGTTACTTCGTAATATACCTGATCTAATACTGATTCAAAGTCAGCGGTTACAACGGTATCATTTGCTGGCATGGTAAAGATTGTCTCAGAATTATTTTCATCTTCAAAAGTGCCTCCGTTGGAACTGCTCCAGCCGGCAAACCGGTAACCGGTATTGGGTTCTGCGGTCAAAGTAACTGGTGCTCCTGCTGCATAATTACCTTCGCCCCTCACGGTTCCCCCTGTTGTGCTGGCAAGTACAAGGCTGAAGAAATCTTCATCTACTTCCCTGAAAACCTCTAAGCCAAAAGTGATGGCTGCCGTCATACTGGCAGATTCCGCAACACGGAAGGATGCCGTGGCGATACCTATACTATCCGGAGAAACGGACAACACACCCTTTTCATCTATGGTGGCATCTCCCTCACTGGCCTCAGCCCGCCACTCTACCATGCTGCTATCGTCTATGACAAACTGGTTCCCGTTAGCGGTTGTTGCCTGCAATGAAAGGTTGGCCGTAGTAGTGCCGTTATTATCTAGATCAATATTTTCATTTGAAAAAATCTTATTATCTTTTAAAATATCCAATCTCTCAATACCGGACAGGCCAATATTTTTAACTTCAACAACGGAAGTTGAACTGTTGCCAGCCAAATCCTCTACAGCAATCTCAACAACATGAGAGGAAAGCCCCGGGTCAACGCTTAAATCAAAACTAAATGTGCCGTCCACTCCGATGGCATGTCCCATATCTGCAAGAGTCTTTCCATCTATTACTGTCTCACCATTAACTTTGATGTTAAAAATAGCCTGGGTATCGGTAATGCCGGACACCTTCAGCTTGCCCTCTTCACTGAAGAAACTGCCATTTACAGGAGAAGTCAGCATGAGTCTCGGTGGTATGGTATTAACAGAAAAGATTTTTGAGTACAGGAATCGGTCGCCCTGAGCATTTTCACCGGAAAATGTTACAGTATGGTCCCCATCGGGGAGGTACTGTTCTATGGTAAGTCCGGTACCCGGTGTTATGTTACTGACTTCCACGGGAGACATGGTGTCAATATACCATTCTCCACTAACAACAGTATCATCTGGTATAAGGGTAAACCCTACATTATTTGTAGTAAAGGTTTCTATATCAAAGGTGTTAAACTCATTTTCCCCTGCTGCCATCGTTCTTTCTAGTATCTGGTGCTCTGCATCAGCTCTAAAGGTGATTTCCGGAGGCGAGGGTCGATTGAGCTTTTTGGCCTCAGATAGCTTTTCGTCACTTAAAAGCATATATTCGTTTTCCGTTCCGCCATTTACATTTTTATAGGCAGAAACACCAACAACATAGCTCTTCTCCGGCACCAGGCCGAACTCCTCCCCTTCGATACCAGTATAGCTCCCCCCGATGGTGATATCTGTATCTTTATCAAAATCCAGGCCAGCAAAATCAGTTAAGAGCAGTCCATTTTCACTTTCCTCATAAATGCTGACCAGGTATCCGTCATATTTGTCATCGTCCTGGCTGTCGGATATATTAATATCAAACATCAAGTTGCCGCTGTTTTCTATAACAACTCCATCTACTTCATCAGGCTGATTTGTATTAATGTGGGAAAAGACAAAAGGATCACCGCTGCCGTCTTTTGCCAGGAACAAGTCGTTTACTTCTTCCTCCTTGCTGACAGTCATACGCACATAGTATTCTCCAGTGCGTAAATCCTCTGGTATGTCAAGGCTTATGGTCTGGCCTGATTCTTCCGGTATGCCTTCAACGCTGCCTATAAAGGTTCCCATATCACCTATGCCGTTTTCATCATTATTGCCAATATCTTCCGTAGCATAGAAGTTTATTGTTGTTTCATCCAGCTTGCTTCCTGTCCAGGTCAGTTTAAGGCTCTCATTGTCTTTTTCTGCCTCCAGGTTGTCTGCTCCGGGCAGGGGTGCAATATTAAAAAGTATAATGTCTGCCGCTGTTGTGGTGTCAATATTCCAGTCTCCTGCAGCAAATTCTGTTATGGTTACATTAACTGTACTTTCACCGGTTTCTTCGTCATAAATAAGGTGTGCATTGGCAGTTTCCAGGTTACCGGCCCCATCATTGGCCTCTATATCATAGAAGTCTAGTGTATATAAACTTCCATCAGGATCAGGCTTCTTAA
>CAYYWR010000325.1:0-2219 GCA_964474145.1 uncultured Syntrophomonadaceae bacterium | reverse complement strand
ATCTACCCGGATTGGAGAAGTACTTCCTGAGGGTGAAGCAGCTAAAGCTGGACTGGAAGCAGGGGATGAAATAAAGACCATAAATGAAAGAGAAATGGATAACTGGGATGAAGTCGTTAGTATCATTAACAATAATCCTGAAAGGGAAATAATTATAAGCTTTGAAAGAAATGACAGTTATATGGATGTTAATGTAGTTCCCAGACGGGAACCGCAGACTGGTGATGGCCTTATAGGCATAGCTCCTGAAACGAGGAAATACGCTCTTTTCAGTTCTATAGCTATGGGGATAAGCAACACCTGGTGGTTTACCCAGTTTATCGTTGTAAGTATAGGTGATATAATTACCGGTCAGGCAGAAGCAGATGTGGCCGGACCTATAGGTATTGTTCAAATGGTGGGGGAAGTTGCTGAAACGGGCGTTTCCAACTTGATGACCCTGGCGGCAATTCTCAGTATTCACCTGGGATTGTTAAACCTTCTACCAATCCCTGCATTAGACGGGAGCAGGCTCATGTTTTTCCTTCTGGAAGGAATAAGGGGAAAACCGGTAGATCCAAACAAGGAAAGCTTTATTCACTTTATTGGTTTTACTTTGCTGATATTACTAATGGTATTTATTGCTTTTAGCGACCTGGCAAGGCTGGAAATATTCTGACCACAGTAAGTAAATGAGGGTGGCAAATGTTAAAAAGAAATAAAACAGTACAGGTCAGGGCTGGAAATGTGCCTATCGGTGGTAATTCTATGGTAAGTATACAGTCTATGACCAACACAGATACAAGAGATATTGAAGCTACAGTTAAACAGATTAAGCTACTGGAGAAAGCAGGTTGTGAGCTGGTCAGGGTAGCAGTTCCCGATGAAGAAGCGGCAGGGGTTTTGGGAGCCATAAAAAAAAGAATTCATATTCCCCTGGTGGCAGACATTCACTTTAATCACAGGCTGGCATTAAAAGCCCTGGAGCAAGGGGTGGATAAGGTAAGGATTAATCCTGGAAATATTGGCAGCAGGGAAAGAGTAGAGGAAGTGGTTAATTCTGCCCGGAATAAGGGGGTTCCCATCAGGATAGGAGTTAACTCCGGCTCTGTTGAAAAGCTGTTATTGGAAAAATATGGCGGGCCAACGGCTGAAGCCCTGGTAGAGTCGGCCATGGGTCATGTAGGGCTGCTGGAGAAACTGAATTTCACCGACATTGTTATTTCTTTAAAGGCAGCAGAAGTAGAAAAGATGATTGAGGCTTACCTGTTAATTTCCAAAAGGGTTGATTATCCCCTTCACCTGGGGGTTACCGAAGCCGGGACTTTTATGAGGGCTGCTGTGAAATCTTCCGTGGGGATAGGACATCTGTTGCTAAAGGGAATTGGTGATACTATAAGGGTGTCTATTACAGGGGATCCCCTGGAGGAGGTAATGGTTGCCAGAGAAATACTCAGGTCTACAGGTTTAAGGCAAATAGGTCCAGAAATAATATCATGCCCTACCTGTGGAAGATGTGAGATAGACCTGATATCCCTGGCAGAAGAGGTGGAGAGAAGAGTCCCACCTATTAAATATCCTATCAAGCTGGCTATTATGGGTTGTGCTGTTAATGGGCCTGGTGAAGCCAGGCAGGCGGACCTGGGAATTGCCGGTGGTAGGGGAGCCGGTGTTCTATTTAAGAAGGGAAAAGTTTTGAGAAAAGTGCCGGAGGAAGAGCTTGTAGAAGAATTAATGGGAGAGGTGGACATTTATTTAAATGAGCGGGGGCAACCATAACATAGACAAGTTTAAAGCAGATTAACCTTGAAACGGAGGGCAATAAGTATATGAAGGCTATAGCTATTATTCCTGCCTTTAATGAAGAAAAGACCATAGGCGATATCATCACAACTTTAAAGGAAGTGCCTCTGGTAAAAGATATAATTGTGGTAAGCGATGCTTCAACAGATGCTACAGTAGAGGTGGCCGAAGCTCTGGGGGCTAAAGTTATTGAGCTTTCAGAAAACAGGGGCAAGGGAGGAGCTATGAAAGCCGGGCTGGACTGTACGGCTGCAGAAATAATACTGTTTCTGGATGCGGACCTGATAGGGCTGAACAAAAAGCATGTTTATGACTTGCTAGAACCTGTTATTTGCCAGGAAGCTGAAATGACCATAGGTGTCTTTGGGAAGGGCAGGGTTGCTACCGACCTGGCCCAGAAAGTAGCGCCTTATTTGTCAGGGCAGAGGGCTGTCAAG
>CAYYWR010000324.1:0-2231 GCA_964474145.1 uncultured Syntrophomonadaceae bacterium | reverse complement strand
AGGCAGGGGGACGGTTCGAAAGCGCCGGGATAAACCGGCATAGAGGAGGGGATGAAAAAGCCCTACGTGAAAGGAATAGCTGCACCATCATGGCCCCGAGTCATGCGCGGGGGGTTGTGAGACCCCACGTGAAGCGTTGACAGGGGAAAGCGCAGGCCAGCCATTGAGCTCCGAAATCACCCGTCCGGGGTGCCGACCACGTGGACCGACTGGGAAGGCAACACGGTATAGCGGCGAAAAAGCAGCGAGCCGAATATTGGCCCCGCGGAGTCAGAGACCCTGAGCATGCGTGGACACTCTATGTTCGAGAACCGGGAGACCTCGGTGGTACCCGTGGGAGAGGAGCGGGTCGGCCAGGGAAGGTCTGTGGCCATAATCCTGGCATGCACGCTACCGAGGAGTCAGACATCGGCGTAGTACCAAAGAAGGAGCCGAACAACATCAGCCCGAAAGCCGATGGCGGAGGCACTGGAGGGAAGGCCGGTGACCGAGGGGAATTCTGGAAAGACGACTGCAAGCTGTACGCAGGGACAGGAGGAAGCATTGAGCGGACTGGACAGGATACGTGAAGTAGCGAAGCGAGACGGAAGCATCCGGTTCAACAACCTGATGCACCACATTACGGTTGACCGACTCCGGGAAGCCTACAAGGAGCTAAAGCCCGCTGCGGCACCCGGAATAGACAACGAAACGTGGAAGACATACGGTGAGAAACTGGAAGCCAATCTCTCCGACCTTCGCGAGCGCGTGATAAGCGGCAAATACCGGGCGACGCCCTCTAAACGAATCTGGATACCGAAGCCCGATGGGAGGAAGCGTCCCATCGGCATACCGGTTATAGAGGACAAAATAGTCCAACAAGCGGTAGTATGGATACTAACCCAGATATACGAAGAGGACTTTCTCGGATTCAGCTACGGATTCCGACCGGGACGAAGCCAGCACAAAGCGCTGGATGCGCTCTTTGTTGGAATCACACAGCGCAAAGTGAACTGGATACTGGACGCGGACATACAAAGTTTCTTTGACACGGTGAACCATGAATGGATGATGAAATTCGTCGAACACCGCATTGCCGACCCGCGGATGCTACGCCTGATACGCAAATGGCTCAGAGCCGGAGTATCCGAAGAAGGGCAATGGTCGAAGACAACGATAGGCACACCTCAAGGGGCTGTAATATCGCCGCTGTTGGCCAACATTTACCTGCACTATGTATTGGATCTGTGGGTTAACAACTGGCGGGAAAAGGCCACCGGGGACACAATCATCATACGCTACGCCGACGACTTTATCATGGGGTTCCAGCACAAGCATGAAGCCGTACGCCTCCTAAAAGCATTAAAGGAGCGGCTGGCGAAATTTGGGCTAGAACTGCACACAGATAAAACCAGGCTCATCGAATTTGGGCGTTTTACAGAGGAAAACCGGGAGAAGCGCGGCGAAGGGAAGCCAGAAACGTTTGACTTCTTGGGATTCACGCATATCTGTGCGAGGACCCGTAAAGGGGATCGCTTTACAGTGAGACGGAAGACGATAGCCAAACGTATGCGGAACAAACTCAAAGCAGTAAAGGTAGAGCTAATGCGAAGAAGACACGACCCGGTTCCCGAAATGGGGAAATGGGTTCGCTCAGTAGTTCAAGGCCACCTTAACTACTTTGCTGTCCCTAACAACAAGCAGGCAATCGACGCTTTCCGAACAGAAGTTATAAAGCACTGGTATACAGCACTGAGAAGCAGAAGCCAGAAGGCAAGGCGTCTTAACTGGAAGAGGTTCGAACGACTGGTAGGAACATGGGTTCCCAAAGCGAGAATACTGCATCCATATCCAAGTCAAAGATTTCACGTCACATACCCGAGGTAGGAGCCGTATGAGGTAGTTCCTCACGTACGGATCTGTGCGGGGGGCACCCGGTAACGGGTGTTCCTACCGCGATTCACGGTTGCCGAAATCGCAACCGCGAGAACCGTCCCCCTGGTTGTGCGTGCCGTTAGACACGGGGCCTAGACAAGGGGACGGGGTACGTGCTACACCCCGAAAAAAACATTAAAAACAATGCAACATTGCCATAATATGTCTGTACTTATTGCCATAATTATGGTACGCTTAACTCATGGAAAATCTGATTAATATTAAAGGGGGGTGACACTATGTTACCGGGAAGGATAATTATTAAATGTTTTGTTGTCATCTTTTTTATTTCAGTTTTTATAACTTCCTGCGATCCA
>CAYYWR010000323.1:0-2243 GCA_964474145.1 uncultured Syntrophomonadaceae bacterium | reverse complement strand
TCGTAGTGAACAATCGGCGCGAACTCTTTTATGAGTTGATGGGTGGTTGCCTTGGAGCTAACTTATCTTCACCCCCCCAGCACAGAAAAAAACCCCCAGAACATTAGCTATATAAAGGGGTTTGAGCAACAGTGCTTATTGTTTTAATAGACTACGTCGATATCGATCTATACTTTTCCACCAGCCCACAGATTCAATTTGCTCCTTGATGCCTTCACCAATTTCCCCTAGAGACCACTGCCACTCCGAACATGAATGTTCTCCCGTGGTAATGGAAAGGGAAACCAGTTGAAGTTTGTCCCAATCCCGCAAAAGAGGGGCAATTTCCTGGGTTATGTCATGGCGCCTACACTCAAGTTCAATCATTTTCAGTAAGTAATACCCAAGAAAACAAATCAGAACATGGGCCCTGACCCTCCGGCGCTTGTAGTGATACACAGGCCGTATACCAAGAAAGCTCTTGATATTTCTGAAGGCTCGTTCCACTCCCTGCAGCTTTTTGTAGGAGGCTTCGATGTACTCCGGAGAATACTTCTCAGAATCAAGAGATGTTTCAAGAATGTACATCCCATCTATAGCTTCTTGCATGGCTATTGCATTTGGGTCTTTTTCAAAAGCCAGTTCAAGACGGGCCTTTTGCTCCGGGTTGGCGTCTGCTTCAAGGCTTTCTATATGGGCTTTAAAGAGTTCTGTAACCCCGCAACACTTCAGTATTTCATTGATTTTTTCCCGCAATCGGGTCCACGAGTAATATCGCCCTTTAGCTGCGGTATGAGATAGCTTTTGCAATTCGTTTTCAGCCCGTCGCATGCCCTCTTCGCGTTGCCGGGCCGATCGTTCTTTTCGAGGAAGTGAGTAATACCCTACATAGCGGACTCCATCTTCTATCCACTCCACACCGTTACTTTCAAACAAGCTTTTCTGTAGTGGCAACTGTTTTTCCAGTTGCTTTTTTTGTGTATGCCATTCTGGTTTCAGGATATAGTCGAAGCCGTTAGCGACGATCTCCTCAATGTTGGCTTCTGTGTACATCCCACCATCACCAACAAAGATAGCTTTCGTAATGCCAAACCGCTCTTTCAATGTGTTGACGCGCTCTATCACTGTTGTTTTATCTGTGGTATTCCCAGGCCAGACCTCGATGGCTAGGGGCAACCCTTCCTCAGTGCAGACCAGACCTATGACAATTTGATACCGATCCCAGCGCTTATCCCGGCTGTATCCATATTCTCCTTCTTCAGCTTTTGTGCCCTCAAAATAGGTGCTAGTAATATCGTAAAGGAGCATAACCGGCTGATCATCAGTATTTTTGCGTAAGGATTCCTGGATGGTATAAAAATTTTTGTGTAGCTCATCCATTACATCATAGAGCTCATCTTCATCAAAGCGCTTATTGGACCAAGCTTCTTTAAAGATGGTGTCTCGCAGAGTGCTTTGCAAAGAGAGTTTGCTTCCTGGCTGTAAAATTCTTTGCGTCACCATTAGCTGCACCGATTTTTTTTGCTCATCAGTCAACCCCTTTAGCGTTCGGTCCATATTGGTTTTCTTCCACATTCTATGTATTGCCAAAACCCCTGCTCCTCGCAGGGAATCCCCAACATCAATGTTGACTTTAGGTCCTGTGACGGTTTCCCCTTGTTTCAGTGATAGAGCAATAGCATCGATAACATGCATCGGAAGCTGAGAAATATTAATTAAATATTTGTGCTTACTGGTTCCTGTCTTAGGATCACGGTACGACTCTACGATATGGTGTTGGTAGTGTGGATTTTTTTCTTTTGTGTTCCAGGATCGTTTTACAAACATATCGCCACCTCCTATAGACTATTATATCAGAATTATAGCATTATGTAAAGCGATTGTTAACATATTTGTATAGACTACACCTTCAGAACAAAAAAACTCCCCACCCGTTTGTTTTCCTAAGCTTTGAGCATTAAAATAGTGTGTTAGGGGGGGGAAGTTAAGTTAATTAAAGAAGTAGGTTATTTTTTAAAGCAAGCAAAATGTTATCAATATTATCATTCGTAGCTTTATTTAAACGACAGGTTATATAGGGCAAAGACCTGTTTAGGCAGGGCCATGCGGCAGGTAATTAGCGGATCAACTATCTGGCAAATCTGAAGGTCACCAGCAATACTCCTGAGCATCCCTACCTCATTACTTGTTAAAGGCAACCTTTCTTTTAAGAAAACGAAGGTCCTATCCATTGTAATGCTTGCCGCATCATCTAGGCGGTAGCA
>CAYYWR010000322.1:0-2273 GCA_964474145.1 uncultured Syntrophomonadaceae bacterium | reverse complement strand
AAAAAGCACTTCCTGGAGTATTGGCCTCCAAAACAAAGGAACTGAACAACCTCATAAATAATATAATGGACCAGCTGCTTTACAATCCCAACCTGGTGGTCAACCTGATGGATATCAGGACAGCGGACAACTACACCTTTTCCCACTCCGTAAATGTAGCACTTTTGTCTATAATTACAGGCCAGTCTATGGGTTTGAAAAAACCACAGCTCAAAAAAATAGGTATGGGTACTTTGCTCCACGACCTGGGCAAGGTAAAAATACCCCTGAGCATTTTAAATAAACCGGGGAAGCTCATGCCCCAGGAATTCGATGAAATTAAAAACCATCCCCTTTACGGCTACAATATGGTTACCTTAAATGATGCCATAGAATCACTTGCTGCCCAGGTTATCTGCCAGCATCACGAGCGTACCAATGGAGAAGGCTATCCCCACGGATTGAAGGATAACAAAATACACCTATACTCCAGGATATGCAGCGTTACCGATGTGTACGACGCCCTGACGGCAGACCGGCCCTACAGGGCAGGATTTCCGCCCCACAAAGCCCTGGAAATCCTGGAAAGCTCAGGCCATGAGTTTGACACCTTAGCCCTTCAACACTTTTTCTCACACGTAGCAGCTTACCCCATTGGCACCAGGGTAGGTTTAAGCAACGACACCGCTGGTGTAGTTGTCCACAACGCACCTGGTTTTACCCGTCACCCAAAGGTAAGGGTGATGTTCCATAAAGGCCAGAATGAAAGCTTTGAGCCCCTTACCCCTTACGAAATAGACCTGAGGGAGCAAATAAACGTGGTGATAGATGAAGTCTACAACCACGAAGCTTTCCCGGAATCTTTAATAAAGGAATAAGAAAAAACCCCCACCCAAAGCCTGAGCCAGGGTAGGGGCTTTTTTCTAGCATTAGCCACAAGGGACAAGTCTAAAAAGGATTTATTTCCCCGTAAAACCAGGTGTCTGCTGCAATCCATCCACAACCACCATCTGCTGTTCTACCGAAACCTTGATTAACATAGAATTCCCGCTGGTATTCGGTTTTTTCCCAGAAGTAATAGTGCCTTACGGTGCGGGATCTCCACCTGTAACCATAGGCAAGGCAGTAGTGGGCCGGCGCCTTGCCTATACCGATAACTACTGGATTTCTTTTGTTTACAATAACATCCCTGGCTTTTACCCGCAGAGAACTCCAGGTAGTTAAGAATCTGCTGTACTCCGCCTGCAGCGTGGTAAAAGTCCGACCCTCCAGGTACTGGGATGCCTGAGGCATTTTCCAGGGCAGAGTCAGACCACCGCCAAGGAAGCAGAAGGTTTCCATATGGTGATTCAGTTCCCTGATGACATTTTCAATGCCGCCATGCTGGTCTCTGGGGGCAACGTCATCAGGAGCCGGGGATCTTCTACCGTTTAGCCGGTAAATCCCCCAGCGGTATCTCCATGAAGGGTGGTTCAAATCAGCCTGATTGTCAGCCCAGCCGAAAAGCATCGCCCATGCCACAGGACCACATCCTACCGGGCAATACGATCCGTTGTAATCGTGGGTAAACTGGTAATACATCCTTTGATGGGAGTGAGTGCCCGCCCAAAAAGTGTTCCAGGGATTCCACTGGGACGTGGAAAGAAGGTTTATCTGGGATTCTTTTAGGTTTTCCTGGTCCTGGTCCTGGTCCTGGACTAGCCTCTTATCCACAAGGGCAAAGCGCAGCGTTTCTGTTAGATTGTTGGCATACTTGAAGTTCAGGTCAAATACCAGACAATCATCACCAGGCCAAATACCAGTATCATTTTTTTCTTTCTTTTCCGGAACATCCTTCACATACATCCAGAGTACCGGCGGGGCATCTTTTCGCTCCTCCAGGTTAAAGCTAACATATTTCTTTACCTCTTCAGGAATGGACACCTCCTCCAGCAAGGGATAAAGTGCCGGCACCGGGTATCTATCCCCCTTATGAAGTCCTTCTCCAAATTCTGCCACCAGGTCTTCAATCTCCCAGTTTTCCCGGGCACTCTCCCGCAGCACCTGGAGTTGAGTTTTGAAGGCTTTTTCATACTGAGCCTTTTGTTCCCTCCAGGCTCCCCAGGAAAACCCGACAAATTCAAACTCCGGCTCCCTGCCTTCAATTACAGTTTCCTGCTCAAAGCCCTCCACTTCTCTATCATCTTTCCCTTCTGTGTCCAGGGAGTATTTTGTATAGTAGAGATTTACTTCATTCTTTTCCACCATTTCAGGGGTGAGTCCCTTTATCTCTACAATGGGGTTGCCCAGGGAAG
>CAYYWR010000321.1:0-2275 GCA_964474145.1 uncultured Syntrophomonadaceae bacterium | reverse complement strand
CTGCTGAAAAGCCCGGCGAAATAGATAAGGACAGAGCTACTAAAGCCAAGGAAAGAGCAGAGCAAAGGCTTAACTCTCAAAGAGAGGATGTTGACCAGGTCAGGGCGGAAGCAGCCTTACGGCGCGCCACAACCCGTTTGGAGATTTTGGAAAAGGAAAGAAGCTAAAACTAAACTAAATGAGCGGAGATTTCCCCAGAGGAAAACCCCGCTCATTTTTTTTTAATTTTCTTTTACTGGTATTAACCCCAAAGAATCAGTAAATAATGTATTACAGGGATACATGGGTAGATTCTCTCAAAAGGCACAGATTCAGGACACGGGCATATACTAACATTGTAAATAATACTATAGCGAAAAGAAAATACCAGCGGTGCCACGGGAACGCTACCAGCGCGGTGCCACGGGGACGGTTTCAGCGGACCCGAAGCGCAGCGAAGGGCCGAAGGGAATCCCATGGAACCGTCCCCTGTGGCTTAGCGAATTCTGTTTAATCAGTAAACTTTTCGCATAGTAATAACCTGGTAAAGGAAAGATAAACATATGGAAATGCTTGTTATAAAAGGTGGAAATCCCCTGGAGGGGTCAGTAAAAATTAGCGGCTCAAAAAACTCCTGCCTGCCCATCATTGCCGCCTCTATTCTGGCAGAAGAGCCCGTAACCCTTCTGGAGGTTCCCTTCCTGTCAGATGTGAAAAACATGATCAGCGTCCTGGAACATCTGGGGGCAGAAGTAGAAAAAGGGGAAGAATCCCTGACAATAAAATCAGGGTGCATGACCGGGACAGAAATCCCCCCCTACGAACTTATAAGTAAAATGAGGGCTTCCTTTCTCACCGCCGGACCCCTTCTGGCCCGGCAGGGGGAAGTTAACCTGTATATGCCGGGAGGCTGTGAGATAGGGACCAGGCCTATAGACCTGCACCTGAAGGGTTTCAAGGCCCTGGGAGCCCGGGTAGAGGTGGGTCATGGCTCCGTGCATGTCAGGGGAGGCAATTTAATCGGGGATAGAATTTACCTGGACTTTCCCAGCGTGGGAGCCACAGAAAACATCATGATGGCTGCAGTCAAGGCCAGGGGGACCACCGTAATAGAAAACGCCGCAGAAGAACCGGAAATAATAGATCTGGCCAGGTTTCTGAACTCCCTGGGGGCTAAAGTCCAGGGCGCCGGCACCAAAATAATAAAAATCAAAGGGGTAGAAGAGCTGGGGGGAACTACTCACGGGGTCATCCCCGACCGCATAGAGGCAGGGACCTTTATGACAGCTGCCGCCATTAACCGGAATGAAATCATACTGGAAAATGTGATTATGGAGCATCTGAAGGCCGCCGTGGCCAAACTCAAGGAAGCCGGGGCGGATATAGAGGAAATATCCGAAGGACGGGTCCGGGTAGACGGCACAAACTGCATCGGCCCTCTGGACATAAAAACCCTGCCCTATCCCGGGTTTCCCACAGACATGCAGGCCCAGTTTATGGCCATGTTAACCCTGGCCAAAGGCACCAGTGTCATCACCGAGACCATCTTTGAAAACCGGTATATGCATGTAAATGAACTGAAGCGCATGGGAGCAAATATAAGGTTAGAGGGATCCAGCGCCATTATCCAGGGGGTGGAGTCCCTTTCCGGGACCACTGTCCAGTGCACCGACCTCCGGGCGGGAGCCTCCCTGGTCCTGGCAGGACTGGCAGCACAGGGGGAAACCCGGGTTCTGCAGGTGGAACACCTGGACCGGGGCTATTCCCAACTGGATGAAAAGCTGTGTCGCCTGGGAGCAGACATAAGAAGGGTTAAACTTGGGGAGAAATGCCCCACCTTCCTGTCCCTGCGCTAACAAAACTTAGCCCTATTTGCAGAAAAGCTCAAAAAGCCGGGCCTCTTCTTCTGAAAAAAACTGTTTAATCCTTTCCCAGTCTACTTTTTTAAGCATGAAAGGGTCCGGCTCAGCCTCAGCGTCTTCAAAGTAACTCAAGCTTATAACTTCTTCCTGCCTGAATTCTTCCCGGGAAAAAAAGTCGAAGTCCTCCGACAATCTGTGTCCCAAATAAAGGGCTGCTACCGTTTCCCCGGCCAGGTAAAACCTGCCAAAACGCAGGTTTGTATCCCTCAGTGCTTCCAAAAGGGAGCGTTGTTCCTCCGAAAGGATGTGGATAAACAAGTTACTTCCTCCTCCTCCAGCCCAAAATAATTCTTCCAGAAGGAAGCTGTCTTTCGGGAAAGCTTCCTGCTTTTTTTTACAACCTCTTTAATATCAGAGTTCTTATAAAAGGACAT
>CAYYWR010000320.1:0-2279 GCA_964474145.1 uncultured Syntrophomonadaceae bacterium | reverse complement strand
TGTTCTAAAAAGCGGGTAATTCTGCCATCTTCTGACGTAATCACCACGCCGTACTCCAGGGGGGTTTCCACAGAAGTCAATACCAGGGTAGCCATGGACCCCTTTTCTTTATGAAAATCAATGGCGGCAGACAGGTCAATATCTGTCAGGGCATCCCCACTAATAACTAAAAAAGTTTCATCTAAAAAGGAGGAGGCATTTTTTACGCTCCCCGCTGTCCCCAAAGGCACATCTTCAATAAAGTAATCCAGGTTTACCCCCCACCGGGAGCCATCTGTAAAATAATCTTTAATTGCTTCCGGCATGTACTGGAGAGTTATCCCTATGTCTGTTATGTGGTGCTGTTTTAAAAGCTTCACTATATGCTCCATCATGGGCTTATTCATTATGGGTACCATGGGTTTAGGTCTATCGCAGGTGAGGGGCCTTAATCTGGTTCCCCCTCCGCCAGCCATAATTACTGCCTTCAATTTGGACCACGCTCCTGTCTTGCCAGGTTGAAATTATCATTTTCCCGGGTAAAATAACGATTAACAGATTGTAATTTGTTTTCATGTATTTCCAAAGCTTCCCTGCTCCAGGGGTCTTGCCTGTAGGCATCAAAGACTTCCTGGTATACTTCCATGGTTTTACTGGCTATGCCTTCCCAGCTGTATAGTTCTTTAACCTTCTGATAAGCCCTCTGGCTTAGTTTTCGGGCAGTATTTTCATCGGTGAGGATTTTAAGAATGTCCCTGGCCAGGTAATCAGCACTGCCCGGGGGAGTTTTGAAACCATCCCTGCCGTGGTCAATAATTTCGGATAAACCGCCGGTGTCAGATACTACAACAGGTGTTTCGGTAGCCATTCCTTCCAGGGCTACAATGCCAAAGGGCTCATAGAGGCTGGGGAAAACTGCCACGTCAGAGGAAGCATATAAAAGGTTGCGGGTTTCGTCGTCAATATATCCGGTAAATATAACTTTATCTTCAATTCCCAGGGTTACCGCCTTGTTTTTCAGCTCCTCCATCATGGGGCCCTTACCGGAAATAACAAATTTTGTTTTGGGATAATACGTGGTAATTTCAGGAACAGCCTCCAGCAGCACCTGAACCCCCTTTTCCTGGACCAGGCGCCCCACGAAAAATACGATTTTTCCCTGGGGTTCAGCAAACTGATTTCTAAAGGACCTGACAGCCTCCGGGGATTTTTCCGTCTGGTAGTTTTCTAAAGATACTCCGTTGTATATGATTTTAATTTTGTCCCGGGGGATTTTATAGACCGTTTCCAGTTCCTTCTGCATGTAACTGCTGCAGCAGATTACTTGCCAGGCTTCAAAGGCTAACCACCATTCCACATCCCCTATATACCTCTGGTCCTGGTTGTGCAGGCCTTGATTCCGGCCGTACTCCGTGGCGTGGATGGTAGCTATCATGGGTATCTTGTTAATATGCTTCAAAGCCCTGCCGGCATAAGCCACCAGCCAGTCATGGACATGGATGATATGGTAATAGCCTTCCTTGTTAAAAAGAGATACCGCTTTTTCCAGCATGGATATGTTGAGTTGGAGAATCCAGGGGATAAAATGAGAAGGGCTTACATCATAGGGGGTTACCCGGTGAACATTTATTCCATTTACCCTTTCAAAGGAGGGAAGCTGGTGATCACCTGCTGTTATCAGGTCTATCTCCTGACCGCTCCTGGCTAGATTTGTAGTTAGATCATAAACGTGCTGGGCCAACCCTCCCACCGACTTGGGAGGATATTCCCAGGATAGCATCATGATTTTCACCGTATATCACCTCTCATATTACTTTTTATATAGTTGATTCTTTTGTAGAAGTAAACTTTAACTGTTTATTATTATATCCATTTGTAGAGTTCTTAATTATTAAATGATTATTTAATGGCCAGGAGAATTTTTCCATATAAATGAAATGGAGGAATTTATTAATATTAAGGCACACAATGTCGCCTTTTTTTATAAAGCCTTTATTAAGCATTAGCTATTTCTAACTCTTTATCAGCTCTTTAGTCTGCAAAATCAAACTTTATTATCCCTTCTTTTATGGCCAGCTTTGCTTCAAACTTTTTGCCCTTTTTGCTGACAAATCCTTTAAGCTTTTTTGTTTCCCCCTTCTCCAGGAGTTCCCGGGCCTGTTTTTCTGTTAGTTTTTTCCCGGCTATTTTGCCCAGGAAAAACTTGCAGCCGCTTTCTCTCCAGGAGCTGCAGCCGTAACCCGCCTTGTTCTTTACCACATCAGCACTGCAGGCTGGGCACCTGCCCACTCTTATGCGGT
>CAYYWR010000319.1:0-2280 GCA_964474145.1 uncultured Syntrophomonadaceae bacterium | reverse complement strand
TTACTTGCTTGCTTACATGCTTTATTTAATCTACTTTTTCTATTTTTACTGCGCTTACTTTAAGTTCAGGGATTTTGGCTAAAGGATCCAGGACGCAATTGGTTAACCTGTTTACAGGAGATTCTTTGAAATGGAAAGTCATGAACACTACTTCTTCAGGAACAATGTCGGTTATTTCTACCCTGGCTTTTATATCTCCCCTCCGGGATGAGATTTTTACAGTGCTACCTTCTGTTATGCCAAGTTTTCCGGCGTCAGCCGGGTTAATTTTCAAAAAGTCCTCCGGCTTTATTTCTGAAAGCCCTTTGCTGTGCCTGGTCATGGTTCCGGTATGGTAGTGATAAAGCAGTCGGCCGGTGGTAAGGGTAAAGGGATATTCTTCATCCGGCAGTTCCGCAGGAGGAGCATGTTCCACGGCATGGAACTTACCCAATCCTCTGGTAAATTTATCGGCATGCAGATAGGGGGTGCCCGGGTGGTCTTCTGAGGGGCAGGGCCACTGCAAACCTTTTGTTTCCAGGCGGTTGTAATTAATTCCTCCGTAACTTGGAGTAACTGAGGCTATTTCCCTCATTATTTCTTCAGGATGGGAATAGTTCCATTTAAGCTCCAGTTTATTGGCCAGCTCTGTTAATATTATCCAGTCGGGCCTGCTTTCTCCCCTGGGGTTAACAGCTTTTCTGATAAGTTGCACTCTCCTTTCCGTGTTGGTAAATGTGCCGTCCTTTTCTGCAAAGGAGGTTGCAGGAAGCACCACATCTGCAAATGCTGCCGTTTCTGTAAGGAATATATCCTGTACTATTAGAAAATCAAGTTCTTTGATGGCTTTTTCCACATGATTTACATCAGCATCACTTAAAAGGGGATTTTCTCCCATGATGTACATGGTTTTTATTATTCCTTTTTCTGCAGCGTCGAACATTTCTGTCACTGTTAATCCCGGGGTGTTGTTTAAGGGAGTTGACCAGCTGTGGCTGAATTTATCAAGGTTAGCTGACTCAGAAACTGCCTGGTAACCGGGAAGTACGTTAGGCAGTGCACCCATGTCACAGGCACCCTGCACGTTGTTTTGTCCCCTCAGGGGATTTATTCCTGTGGAAGGCCTGCCCAGGTTGCCTGTAGCCAGGGCTAAGTTGGCGATGGACATTACATTTTTTGTGCCGGAAGAATGCTGGGTAATACCCATGGTGTATAAGACTGAGGCTTTTTCGGCTTCAGCATACATTTTTGCTGCAGTAACGATATCAGCAGATGGAACTCCGGTTATTTCCTCTACATGTTCCGGGGTGTATTTTTCTATTGATAATTTCACTTCTTCATAATCCTCTGTGCGGCTCTCAATAAAATCTTTATCTACCAGGCCTTCCTGGATAATAACATGGAGAAGCCCATTAAACAAGGCAATATCAGTGCCGGGGCGGTGCTGGAGGAAGATATCGGCTTTTTCTGCAAGCTCTATACGCCTGGGGTCTGCCACAATAAGCCTGGCACCTTTATTTATAGCTTTTAAAATGCGATAACTGATTACCGGGTGGGTTTCTGTAGTATTGGAACCGGTGACCAGAAGACAGCTGGAATTCTCTATTTCTCCTATACTGTTGGTCATGGCGCCGCTACCAAAGGCAGCCGCCAGTCCGGCTACAGTAGGAGCGTGGCAGAGCCTGGCGCAATGATCAACATTATTGGTACCCAGGGAACGCAAAAGTTTTTGGAAAAGATAGTTTTCTTCGTTGGTCACCCGGGCGGAGCTTATACCTGCCAGGGAGGATGCGCCATGGTTTTCCAGAGATTCTTTTATTTTCGAAGCTATTAAGGATAAGGCTTCTTCCCAGGAGGACTCAACAAAAACCCCGAATTTATTGATCAAGGGCCTGTTCAGACGTTTTCGGCTGCTTACAAAATCCCAACCAAAGCGGCCTTTAACGCATAGATTTCCCTTGTTTACAGGACTCTGGTAATCGGGGGAAGCGCCAACAATCTGGTCTTCTTTTATATGAAGGTTAATGCTGCATCCAGTTCCACAGTAAGGGCAGGTAGTTTTAACCCTGTCCACTTCCCAGAAACGCCCTTTACCTTTTTCTATTTTGGGAGTTAAAGCACCTACCGGGCAGAGGTCTACACACATTCCACAGAACACGCAGGAGGATTTCTCCAGGGGCTCTTGAAAAGCGGTAGAAATAGTGGAAGCAAAGCCCCTGAAAGCATAATCTACAGCTCCTGCCCCATTTACTTCAAAGCATACCCGGGCACATTTTCCACACAGGATACACTTATTCATAT
>CAYYWR010000318.1:0-2281 GCA_964474145.1 uncultured Syntrophomonadaceae bacterium | reverse complement strand
TGATATAATCCCTGTTTTTCTGGAAAAGGGAAACCTCGTCTATACTGTCTAATAGCTCCACTGCTTCTTTTTTTAACCGGCTTCCCGGATTTTTGGCGATAAACTTTTTCAAGTAATGCTCTGCTCCACTGATATCTTCCTCCATGCAGTAATAAATACCGGCTAAAAAAAGGTGTTTGAGGTTTGATTCTTCAAAGTACTTTGTAAAAAAATCACGGGATATATTAAGCCCCTGGGGCTGGCGATTTATTTCAGACAAGTAGTAAGCCATGGTTAAATAAGCCGATTTATCCTCTGGTTCGGATTCCATAATTATTTTAAAGTATTTTATAGCTTTGGGATAATTATGGGATCTGGCATAAAAAATTCCTTTTTTAAGATAATGGTCCAGGTTTTTTGGGAAGGATACAACCTTTTCATTTTTGTCCTTATCCTTTTGTTTAAAATCGATATAATTCTTTCTCAATTATTATCACCTTGCCAATCAAATTAATCTTTTAGATTAAACAAGCACTACTGTAAAAGGCTGTAAAAAAATGCAAAAAGCATTGTCATAAAAGCGTCTAATATGTCACCTTCTAGTATAACTGCTAAACATTAACTATTTATTAAGATTATTTGTAATATTTTTAATATTTGCAATATTTAAAAAAAACATGCATGTAATCATGCATGTAATAGGTAAGCATTCCGTAAACCCGGCTAATGTAAACGGCTTGGCCACTTCCTGTTCCTGTATCAGCTGTATCAGGCCAGTTTCTTTTTTCTTTGTTTATACATTAGCTCATTGTACTCCGCAATTAACAAATCCAGATCCTGGCTTTTTTTAATAATATCTTCAGTATTTAATGTTCTTTTAATAGCGGTAAGCTCATGTAATTCAGCCCTTCTTTTTTCAATTAGCCTTGTTAATTGTTCTAAGTTCAATATTTAAACCTCCTGACCCATTTTTATCTTTTTGTTAATTTAGTAATAATGTGTTTTATAATGGAGTGTAATACTAATTCTAGCGAATAATTGTTTAAATGTCAATATATGTCTAGGTATGGCTGGAGATGACGTTATTTAACAATATTCGCAAAAAGGTCCTGAAAATGGGACATCTCTGCAATTATATATTTACTGCCAGCATAAAAAATTTTTTTAATAAAATAAAAAATGAAAAAAAATTAAAAATAAAATGAAAAGCGCCTATGGTAAATAGTTGCCGGATTATAATATTTTTCACTTGATTTGTCATTAATTATGAAGTATATTATCATCAGGAAATTTGACACCGTCAAAATTAGAGAGGAGAAGTAAATGGACAAAAGGATTGTTATTCTTATACCGGCACACAACGAAGGAACCAGGATTGAAGCCGTTTTAAAGATTGTCTGCAGCTACCCCCGGGAAGTTGAGGTAATTGTAATCGACGGCGGTTCTAAAGATGACACAAAAGAGAAGGCCAGCAAATACCCGGTAGAAGTCATATCCTATAAAGAAAACAGGGGTAAGGGAGCTGCTCTGCAGGCGGGTATTGATCATGCCGGTCAGGCAGATTACTGGCTCTTTATTGATGCAGATCTGGTAAATCTACAACATCACCATCTTGATCAATTGCTGCAGCCCATGATGGATGATCCTGAGACAGGAATGACTGTGGGCAGGCTTGTGGATGGTGGGAAAAAGATAGTGGATCTTGTTCAGTGTTACATCAGTATCACTAATGGACAACGGGGACTGGCAGGCTGGTTTGTTTCCCGACTTCCGGACATGTCCTGGTCCCGTTTTGGAGTAGAGGTGTTCATGAGCAGGTTGTCTGAACACTGGGGGATAAAAGTGGAAAAGCCACATTTACATGGTGTTACCCATTATCCCAAGGAGGAAAAGTTTGGTTTAATCCGCGGCTTTTATTATCGCATGCATATGTATGGAGAATGTATGCATGCGGTAAGGGTGTGGAAAAGGTATTCAGTAAAAGAAAAGACAGGCGGGGAGGCAGTTATTCCCTAAGCTTTAAGCTTTAAGTTTTAAGCTTTACCCTTGCAGGACAAAGTCATCTGGCCCTTACAAGGCAGATGACTTTTATTTAATATTTAATATTTTGGGAGGCTTTATATAGTGCCTGATTTTAAAGGAAGTGCAGGAGAATTAAGAAAATTTTTAGAAGCAAATAGATGCAAGCATCTTCAGCAGGAACAAATAACAGCCCTTTGTCCCCGGTGCGGGACAAGGCAGAAACTAATAATTGAGGTAGATAAGGGAAGTTGCCCGGAGTGTGGGGAGATAAATATAGAAG
>CAYYWR010000317.1:0-2294 GCA_964474145.1 uncultured Syntrophomonadaceae bacterium | reverse complement strand
CTGTCCCCTATTTTTACTTCCTTTTCCTGGAGAATATCCTCATTGTGCAGGGAAGCCCTCTTTACTACAGAACCAGACACTTTTACCGGTCTTAGCAGGGCAACTGGCGTCAGGGTTCCTGTCCTTCCCACACTTACCATAATATCTTCTACCTGAGTTTCAACCTGCTGAGCTGCAAACTTAAAGGCAATAGCCCATCTGGGACTTTTAGAGGTATAACCCAGCTTTTCCTGCAGCTCTAAATCATTTACCTTGATTACAGCACCATCAATTTCGTAGGGAAGCTCCTGTCTCCTGGCAGACCATTGTTGGCAGACCCCCACAATTTTTTCCATATCTTTATAGATGTTTATATGGGGGTTAACCCGGAATCCCAGATCCCTTAAGTATTCCAGAGTCTCAAAGTGGGTCTTAAAGTTGAATCCTTGGTAACTTCCCATGGTGAATAGAAAAATATCCAGATGCCTGGAAGCCGCAACCCTGGGGTCCAGTTGCCGAACAGAACCTGCGGCAGCATTCCGGGGGTTTGCAAAAAGGGGAAGCCCTTCCTCAGCCCTTTTATTATTCAGCCCCTGAAAAGCTTCCCGGGGCATAAATATTTCTCCCCTGGCCTCCAGGGTAACTTTATCCCTGAGCTTCAGGGGAAGGGCTTTTATGGTTTTTATATTGTGGGTTATATCTTCACCGGTGGTGCCGTCGCCCCGGGTAGCACCTCTCACCAGCAAGCCATCCTCATAGAGGAGGGACACTGCCAGCCCATCTATTTTGGGCTCAACCACGTAGTCTGTTTCCTTTATACCTGTTAAATTATTTATTCTGCGGGCAAAGTCTCTTAATTCATTTATATTAAAAGCATTGTCCAGGCTTAACATGGGTGTTTTGTGCCTGGCAGGCTTAAAGGATTCCAGGGGCTCTCCTCCCACCCTCCGGGTAGGAGAGTCGGGAGTTATAAGGTCCGGAAACTGTTTTTCAAGCCCTTCTAGCTCCCGCATCAACTGGTCATATTCCTCATCGGATATTGCAGGAGAGTCCTGGACATAGTAGTAATAATCATGTTTTGCTATTTCCTCCCTTAACTCTTCTGCTCTTTTTTTAGCTTCCGTCATGGTCATATCTAAAACCTCTTTCATTTATTGCAAAGCCCACGCAAGACCCGGTTGAATGATGGGCAGGCTGCTCCAGGCTAATTTCAATCATCTGATACTTTATGGTACAAACATGTCAGGGGGTTACACTTTTTTTAGTGGAGCATAGGTAGCCATAATTACTTTAGTGCCCACCTGGGGAAAACTAACTGTCAGGACCTGGTCCTCCCCCGAAACACCTGTTTCCTTTATGGTACCGTTACCCCACTTTTTATGGTAAACATTATCCCCTACCGACCAGCTTTCATCTTCTGAAAAAGGGTTGTCATCTTCTTTATCTGCAGTTTGTGCAGTTTTTGCAGGGGTGTCAAAGCTTTCCCTTCTCCCCCACTGTTCTTCCTTTTCTCCAGAGGAAGGACTTATAAGTTCTTCCGGAATCTCGTCCAGGAAACGGGAGGGGAGATTGGACATTCTCCTGCCAAAAAATGACCTTTCCCGGGCCCGGGTAAAATAAAGCCTGTTCATGGCCCGGGTGCAACCAACATAAAACAGCCGCCTCTCTTCGTCCAGGCTTTCGGGGTCTTCCATGGACAGGCTGTGGGGGAAAAGCGTCTCCTCCAGCCCTATGATGAAAACTACGGAAAATTCCAATCCTTTGGCACTGTGCAGGGTCATACAAAAAACTCTTTTATCCTCCTCCCCTTCTCCCACAGCATCCGTAGAGGAGACCAGGGAAACTTCTGTGAGAAAGTAGGTCAGGCTCTTTCCTTCACCGGAAACGTCGAATTCCTGGGCTGCGGAAACAAACTCCTTAATGTTTTCCATGCGGGAACGGGCTTCAAATGTGCCCTCCGCCTCCAGGGCATCAAGGTAGCCGGTATCTTCCAGGACTTTTTCTACCAGCTCCTGCACAGATAAGAATTCCCCCATTTGATAAAAATTATTAATACAACGGTAAAATTCCTCTATCTTTTTACTGGTGCTTGCCGTAACCCCGGCTTTTTCAGGCTCCTGCAGGGTCTCAAAGAGGGTTATTCCCTCTGATGAAGCGTAACTCTCCAGCTTCTCTATTGTTTTCTTGCCGATACCCCTGCGGGGAACATTAATAATTCTTTTTAAACTTATGCTATCGTCGAAATTGTCTATTAACTTTAAGTAGGCCAGCACATCTTTGATTTCCATGCGCCCATAAAACCTTATTCCACCGTA
>CAYYWR010000316.1:0-2315 GCA_964474145.1 uncultured Syntrophomonadaceae bacterium | reverse complement strand
CTTTATTTTTCAGGTAAAGTTTAAATCCTTCCGCATTATCCTTGAGAATTTTCAGATCCTCAGGATTTGACCTGACCAGTATAAAATCCTGATCGCTTAATATTTTCAAAGCAGCAGCAACTATTTCTTTTATAGCTTCTGGCTTCAAGGAAATCTCCTGATGCAATATCTTTTCCGCTATTTTTACAGATAGCTCTACTACTTCCGGCTCCAGTTTCTTTATTGTTTCCTTCCTCAGGCTTGCCACCTCTTGCAAATGCTTTTCTGCCTTCTGGCGAATCTTCTCCCCCTCTGACTTGCCCCGGGACATACCTTCTGTCCTTCCTTTTTCCAGACCCTCTTCATAGCCCTTATCCTGAGCTTCCTTTAAAAGCTTTTCAGCTTCTTTCCTGGCCTCCTCTTTGGCCTCTTCCAGTATTTTTCCCTTTTCCTCGCTGGCTGACTTGATGATACCGGCAGCCTCTTTTTCTGCTTCCTTTATAATTTTTTCTCTGCGTTCTTTATCCTTATCTACTTTTATGCCTTCGTTTACTTTGCTTTCATCCAGCATCAAGTCTTTTACCGCAATCTCAAACAAGGTATTATCCTTCAGGTTTGTCCCCCTTAATATTCTAGAGCACAACGGAGTCGTCACCACCCCTGGTCAGGATTATCTCTCCTACCTCATCCAGCTTGCGGATAACAGATACAATTTTTTGCTGGGCTTCTTCTACTTCCCTCAAGCGTACCGGGCCCATAAAATCCATATCTTCCTTTAACATTTCCCCGGCGCGTTTGGAAATATTTTTCAATATTCTCTGCTTGACTTCTTCGCTGGCCCCCTTGAGAGCCAGGGCAAGCTCCTTGGACTCCACTTCCCTGATAATCCTCTGAATAGAGGGGTCATCCAGTGTTATAACATCTTCAAAGATGAACATGAGTTTTCTTATTTCCTCAGCCAGCTCAGGGTCCTCCGCTTCAAGCTCTTCTAAAATCAATTTCTCTGTGCCTCTGTCTACCTTATTCAATATATCTACTACACTGGGAATACCCCCGGCAGCAGTAAAATCCTCCCCTACAATAGAAGAAAGCCTCTCCCTAAGCACACCTTCGATTTCATTTACAACTTCTGGAGTAGTCCTTTCCATAAGGGCTATCCTTTTGGCTATATCCGGCTGCTGATCCTCCGGCAGTGAAGATAGAATTATAGAAGACTGTTCTGCATGCAGATATGACAAAATCAAGGCAATAGTCTGGGGATGTTCCTGGCTTATAAGGTTAATCATTTGCTTGGGATCTGCCTGACGCATAAATGTAAAGGGCTTTATCTGGGTATTATCCTTCAAACGTTTTATTATTTCACTGGCCTTGGTATGGCCTACTGTTTGTTCCAGGATATCCTGGGCATGCTGTATTCCACCGTCTAAAATATATTTCTGTGCCTGAGTAAGCAAAATAAATTCCTCTAGCACTTCCTCCAGAGTATCGTGGTCTACCCTTGAAGTGTTGGCAATCTCCATGCTGATTTTTTCAATTTGTGCCTCATTAAAGTGCTTCAATATACTGGAAGACGTGGCTGGTCCCAGGGATAAAAGTAAAAAAGCTACCTTTTGTACACCTTTAAGTTTGTTACTCATAACGCTTTCCCCCCTACTCCTCTATCAACCACGTCTTTAAGAGCTGGACCACTTCCTCAGGATTTTCTTCAGCCATTTCCCTTATCTCTTCCTGTTTTTTCTTCATATCGCTTTCCGGTTTCTCCTGTACAGCATCATCGATAATTTCATCTACGCCAACTTCTTCCTCCTCCACTAACTCATCTAATTCTTCCTCCTCCACTTCTTCCCTGCGCTTTAAAACTATTATCCCTGCTGTAACAAGAATTACAGCCAGGATACTGGCCAGGGCATACATCTGAAGTCTCCGGGCAGAATCATCAGGGTCCTCCATCATGGCGGCAAATTCATCTCTCCAATCCTGATTGAAATCCATCCTCTGAACATTTAAAGTATCTCCCCGCTCCTCATCAAAGCCAACAGCGGCAGATACCATGCCTATTATCTCTTCATCCAGCTGTCCTTCATCTTCCAGGGCCATAAGCCCTTCATCAGTATCATCAATAATTACAGATGTGGAAATTCTCTCCACTCCACCAGGAGCTCTCTCCTGCCGCTGCACCATTTCATCTATTTCATGCTCCACATTTTCTTCTGTCCGCTCATATTCCATATCTCCCATAAAACCATATGCAGGATACCCGGGAATGTTGGCATCAACGCCTACATCGGGCAGGCCCCCTCCCTCTCCGCTGTACTCCTCTGTAATGTAGGATTCCC
>CAYYWR010000315.1:0-2342 GCA_964474145.1 uncultured Syntrophomonadaceae bacterium | reverse complement strand
AAGGTCAGCAGGAAAAGCAGGAGGAAAAAGGAGAGGTTCCTGCTGAAGAAGCCCGGGAAACTCCTTCAGGAGAGGAAGGAATAGGAGCGTTAACCAGTGAAGAAATTGACGCCTTAAGGGAGATAGGAAATATTTCCATGGGTTCTGCGGCTACAGCTCTGTCTAATTTGCTGGATAAAAGCGTAAGTATCACCACCCCTAATTTTTCCCTAACCGACCCCGAAACTGTAAAAAACAACTATCCAATACCCTGCGTTGTAGTTAATGTTCAATATCTGAAGGGTTTCTCAGGACAAAATGTTTTGGTTATTAAAGAGGAGGATGCTGTTATAATTGCCGGAATAATGATGGGAGAAGATTTAAGTCAACTTGATGAGGGGCTGAATGAGATTCAGCTCAGCGCGGTAAGTGAGTCCATGAACCAGATGATGGGTTCAGCATCTACAGCTATGGCCGACCTCTTCAACTTCACAGTAGATATTTCTCCACCGGAATCTGTTTACAAACATTTAGGTGAGGAGGAAGTGGAGCTGGACATATCAGGTCTGGATGATGATTTGATACAGATTTCCTTTCAAATGGAGATTGGAAATTTAATTAACAGTGAAATTATACAGTTGATCCCCGTAGAATTTGGCAAAAAACTTGCAAGGCAGCTGCTTCAAAGTTTATCTCCCACAGAAGAAGTCTCAGAAGACACACCTCCTGAGAGTCCCGGGGAGGTCCAGGAGGAAGGCTTTGATGCCCGGGATACAAGCGACTCTTTGCTTCAGGAAATTGAAGAAGGACTGACAGGCAAGATTCAAGAGGAAAAAGCAGACATCCAGGGGGAAGAGCCTGCCAGATCCTTTCTGGATACATTAGAAGGGGATTATAATATTGACCTTATCAGGGATTTACCGGTAACAGTTTCCGGGCTTTTTGGCAAAACTAAAATGAAAATAAAGGATGTTCTGGGGTTTGACCAGGGAACTGTAGTAGAGCTGGACAAGATAGAAGGGGAGCCGGTGGACATTCTGGCTAACGGTAAGCTGGTGGCCAGAGGAGAGATTGTGGTAGTAGAAGAAGAGTTTGGTGTAAAAATAGTAGAAATAATCAAGCCAGAATCCGGCGCTAGCTTAAACATTTTATAATATGATAGGAGGGGGTGATATTGTGAGTTTGTCTGAATACAAAGATATGTTTGCATCCGAGGCAAAGGAATATCTTCACATTTTGAACAGCTGCATATTGGAGCTGGAAAAAGAACCGGAAAACCTTTCTATTCTGGACAGGATGTTTAGAGCAGCGCACAGCCTGAAGGGCATGGCCGGAACTATTGGTTTTGAACAAATTGCTTCCTTAACTCACCATATGGAAAGCCTTTTTGACCAGCTCAGGAATAAAAATATAACTGCAGAAAAAAGCATAATAGACGTACTCTTTGAATCTCTGGACGTCCTGGAAAGACTCCTTGAACAGGCTGTGGAGGGGGAGGAGGAAGAGGATATATCTCAGCTAATATCCAGGCTGGAACATCTTAATAGTGGAGATTTTGAAGGCCCTGGGGGAGAAGATAACGTTATTGAAGGGGAAAAAGAATCCAGTGGTTCTGATGAAAAAATAGATAAGCCTCCGGATAAAGAAGGCCAGATATATTCTCTAAAGGTTGAGCTGGACAAGGGATGTGTTTTAAAATCTGTAAGAGCTTATATGGTTTTAAAGGAACTGGAGGAAATGGGCCATATAATAAAGTCCATTCCTGATGAGGAGGAACTGGAAGAGGGAGAATTTGGCGACTCTTTTCAGGTTTTTGTCCAGACCGGAGAAAGTGCTGAGTTAATAAAAAATACTATTGAAAATATTTCAGAAATAGATAATGTGGCAGTAGAAATTCATGAAGATTCCCCTGAAGATTCCCCGGTCAAGAAGAAAGAAAAGGGTCCCATGCCGGAAGAGCAGCAAAAGTCTATTCAAAAGAAAACAGGGGAAAAAATTATCCGCGTTGAGACTGAAAAGCTGGATGTATTAATAGGTCTGGTAGGGGAACTGGTAGTAAACAGGACCGGAATTCTGGAAATAAACAAATCTGTTGATAAACCTGATTTGAATACTGCCCTGGAACAGCTGGATCTAATCACGACCAACTTACAGAATGCAGTTATGAAACTCCGCATGGTCCCCATAAAACAGGTATTTGATCGCTTCCCCCGCCTGGTAAGAGACTACAGCCAGGATAGGGGCAAAAAGGTTGACCTGATTATTGACGGGGAGGAAACAGAGCTGGACCGTTCCATTGTTAACATTATAGGTGAACCTTTAGTTCACCTCTTGAGGAACGCTATGGATCATGGTATTGAGAG
>CAYYWR010000314.1:0-2360 GCA_964474145.1 uncultured Syntrophomonadaceae bacterium | reverse complement strand
CCATACCATAAAACTTCGAAGCCCAGGCTCTCGCATACGGCACGGATCGGGATTAAAACCTGTCCATCTAAAACTCTGACAGGGGCATCTGTAGTCCTGGCTTCTCCATTGACATGAAAAGTTAAATCACCTTCAGACATCACTACCTCTTTACCTTCCAGGGAAATGCTCACCTCATCCCTGTCCTGATCCCACTCTATAAAGGCACCGGTAGCCTCAGCCATGTCCTCCAGAGATAAAAAGCTTCGCCCTTCTTCCAAGTGCACTGGGGCTTCAATATAATTACCCAGGCTGTACACCATAACCCTTTCCAGCTTAGTAGTTATATCTTCCCAGCTTTTTATATAAGGGGAGACCCCCTGGGGGTTATAAATATCTATTCCCCGCTTAAAAGTAGAAATCCAAACGTTCCCATTGGTATCTCCTGTTACCTGGCTGACATTATGCTGGGACACAGGGGCACCGTAACCCTGCCAGCTATCTCCATCAAAGTAGGAAGCCCCCTGCTGGGTGGCCGCCCATACCCAGCCCCTCTCGTCGACCGCCAGGTCGTTTACCACATCGTGGGGCAGTTTGCTGTTATCTTCATGATAAAGCTGCCAGTCACCGGGGTCACTACCATCTCCACTTATCCTGGCTATGCCCCCTCCCCAGGTTGCCGCCCAAATGTTATTCTCCCTATCAGTTAAAACAGACCTTACATCACTGGTAATAAGAGGGCTGTTGGAAGCGTTGAACTTCTCCCACCCGTCTCCTTCAACCATTCTTACCAATCCTTTATCCCAGGTGCCAAACCATACATTCCCTTCAGCATCCAGGGTTATTGAGGTTAGCCTGTCTGTAGGCAGCAGGTCATTATCCGCTTTATAATGACTCCACTCCCCTTCAGAGCAAAGGTACGCTGCCCCCTGGTCCAGGGTTGCAAACCAGAGGCCACCTTCTCCGTCAGGCAGGACCCCGGTGATTACATTGGAAGGAATCGACCCGTTTTGAGAACTGTAATACCTTATTCCCCCTTCAATGTCCAGGTGGGCAACCCCTTGTCTTTCAGAAACAAATACCAGACCACCCTGTCCGTCCTCCTCCATACTCTTTATAGACTTGAAAAATATGTTTTCCCACTCCTCACTATCTTCACGGGCCTCAAAATCTTTCGGCTTGAACTCCTCCCACTCCCCGGTAGCTATGCTGTAAAAGGACACACCTTCAGGGGTGGAAAACCACATTTCTTCCGTTGTGCCATCAACCTGGAAGGGAAGAATCTGGCTAACCATGTATGAAGGTAAAATAGATTTTTTCGTTAATTTAAACTTGCTGTCATTGACTTCCGTATCAACCATAGTTTCATCTTCCGTTATTTTTTCTCCCTCCTCCGCCTCTTCCCGGGTAGAATCAGCAGCAGTATCCATATCAATATCAGTATACATATCAAAGTTCATGAGTCCATTGCCCCAGGTAGCCGCCCAGACCTGTCCACCATCTACTGATACACTGTTAATAATATTACTGGTAAGAATCTGGAAATTGAACTCCAGGTCACTGCACATATAAGCCAGCCCCTGAGAAGTCCCAACCCACAGGGTGTTATCCTCCATCAACTCTATACAGTAAACAATATTTGAGGGTAGAGAGCTGTTAGATGTATTGTAAACCTGCCATTCCCCCTCCTTATCCAGGTAAGCAATCCCCTGGTAAGTTGTAAACCAGGTTCCCCCAAAGGAGTCACCAGCTATGTCCAGGACATCGTCCCCCGGCAACTGGCTGTTTATGGCATTATATAAAGTCATTTCTCCAGAAGGGTCTAAATAAACTGTTCCCCGGCTGTCTGTGCCAAACCACACACCTTCTTCCTTTATCACTTCTATGACATTAATATTATCTGCAGGAATATTACTGTTAAAAGTAGTGTAAGTCTGCCACTCCCCTTCAGTATCCAGGTAATAAGCGCCACCGCCCCAGGTGCCCAGCCATAAGCCTTTTTTTTCATCCATGACAACGGTTTTTATCCTGTTAACTTCCAGGGGAGAATTATCTTTATGATAGTGGGTCCACTGACCACCAGCAGAAAGATGAAAAACCCCATTGTCGGTGCCCATCCACATACCGGACTCCCCATCTGTGCATAGGGAATAAACATGGTTTGCTTTCAAGCTGCTGTTAAGCTTGTGGTAGAACCTGTTAACATCTGGATGATCAATAGCGCGGACAATAACGCCGCCATTTACCCCTTCCCATATGTAGCCTTCCTGTAAAGCTATGTCATAAATATGGTCCTGGCTTAGAAGCATCATCAGCTTTTCTGCACCGTCATACTGCCCCCAGGCCATCCCGGGAGCGGACAAAAGAACAACCAGTACTAA
>CAYYWR010000313.1:0-2362 GCA_964474145.1 uncultured Syntrophomonadaceae bacterium | reverse complement strand
GAATTCCAAAGAATCGAGGTGAAAAACAATGAAATTTGAACCTGTAATAGGCCTGGAAATTCACGTTGAATTGTTGACCAGTACTAAAATTTTTTGCAGCTGCAGCACCACCTTTGGCGCTGAGCCCAATTCCCAAACCTGCCCTGTCTGTTTAGGCCTGCCCGGTTCCCGCCCTGTCTTGAACAAAAGCGCAGTAGAGTTTGCCATAAGGGCAGCCCTGGCATTAAACTGTGATATAGTTGATTACACAACTTTTGACCGGAAAAACTACTTTTATGCCGACCTGCCCAAGGGTTACCAGATTTCACAATACTTTTATCCCACAGGCACCAGGGGATACGTAGATGTCAACGTAAAGGGGGAAACCAGGAGGATAGGCATTCACCAGCTCCATCTGGAGGAGGACACAGGAAAGCTCCTCCACGTGGGAGATATCCTGGCCTCCCCCTACAGCCGGGTAGACTTTAACCGGGCCGGCGTGCCCCTGGTGGAAATAGTGACGGAGCCGGATATTAAAAGTTCGGAAGAAGCCCGGCTTTTCCTGCAAAAGCTCCGGAACATACTCCTGTATACAGGAATCTCTGATTGCAAAATGGAGGAAGGCTCCATGCGATGCGATGCCAATGTCAGCATCATGCCCCGGGGCAGTGAAACCTTTGGGAATAAAACAGAACTTAAAAACATGAATTCCTTCCGCAGCGTGCAAAGGGGTATAGACTATGAAATAAACCGGCAGACTAAGGTTCTAAAATCCCATCAGGAGGTAATACCTGAAACAAGGCACTGGAACGAAAGCAAGGGCTCTACTACCGCCATGCGCAGCAAGTACCAGGCCTCAGATTACCGCTGTTTTCCTGACCCCAACGTTATTCCCCTGGAAATAGACAAGGAATGGATTCAAGAGATTAGGGGAGCTCTCCCGGAACTGCCTGACCAAAAACAGGAAAGGTTTATAAAAGAGTATGGACTGCCGGAATATGATGCCGAAGTGCTAACCGGCTCTAAAGAGCTGGCCGATTTCTATGATGAAACGGTAACCCTTTATAATGAACCCAAAACCGTCAGCAACTGGTTTATGGGGGAGCTCATGGGCCTTTTGAATAATGAAAAAGTGGAAATAACCTGGTGCAAAATTACTCCGCAAAACATGGCTGAACTGCTTCAGCTTATAGATAAAGGAACTATTAGCGGAAAAATTGCTAAAAGCGTTTTTGAAGAAATGTTTAAAGAGGGTAAGGACCCCCAGTCCATCGTAGAAGAAAAGGGGCTTGTCCAGATAAGCGACACTTCAGAACTGGAAAGTATTGTAGAGGAAGTTGTCCAGGCTAACCCGGGACCGGTAGAGGATTTTAAAGGGGGCAAGAAAAAAGCCCTGGGATTTCTGGTGGGGCAGGTAATGAAAGCTACCAGGGGTCAGGCCAACCCCCAGATGGTAAATAAAATTCTGGCTGAAAAATTAAAGTAGCTATCTTTCACGGCACTTCACGGCACTTCACGGCACTTTCACGGCACTTTCACGACAGCTTCTGATTAGCTGTCTTTTTTTTATAAAACAATAAATCCATGCCCGCATACTCCAGGCTATGGATTATAATTGGCCGTTCAGTTTATTTTAAATTTGTTTTTCCCCTCTTCATACAAATCTCTGCCGTATATATCGTTGATTACAACAGCGGGAAAATCCTCAACCACTAATTTACCAATAGCCTCCGGGCCCAGGTCCTCATATGCAACCACTTCAGCAGATATTATTTTTTGGGATAAAAGGGCTCCGGCACCGCCTACAGCAGCCATGTATACTGCCCGGTATTTTTTTAGAGCTTCTTTAACCTCTAAAGACCTGCCGCCCTTCCCAATCATCCCCTTCAGTCCCAACTTTAACAGATGGGGGGTGTAAACATCCATGCGAAAACTGGTTGTAGGCCCCGCCGACCCGATAACCTTTCCTGGTGGAGCCGGAGTAGGGCCTGCATAATAAATAACCTGTCCCTTTAAGTCCACCGGCAGCTCCCGGCCACTTTGCAGAACATCTACCAGCCGCTTGTGGGCAGCATCCCGGGCTGTAAAGATAGTCCCTGACAGGAGCAGGTTATCTCCACTCTCCAGGCTGCTTATATCTTCCTCCTTGAAGGGAAGGGTTATTATTCTTTTTTTCACGCAATTACGCCCCTTTTTTAAGATTCCTTTATAAATGCATAGAACTACATGCATAGAAAGCTTTCCAGGTACATAGAAAGCATGTCCGGGCTCTAGTATCCATGACCCGGCACATGTCCGATACTTTAAAACATGTTTTATGGTTAATCTTTTAGAGAATCCTTTCTACATGCCTGGAAGCATGGCAATTTATATTTACGGCAAC
>CAYYWR010000312.1:0-2364 GCA_964474145.1 uncultured Syntrophomonadaceae bacterium | reverse complement strand
ATAATGTATTTAAAGAACTGGAAGAGGAGCAGCCAGAGGCAATATTTCCCCAGGAAATTTCTATAAACGAGAAAATGGATGAAATACTTGCCTGTTTTGTCAATAGCAGGAATATGGAACTGGATTTCCTTTTAAAAAAGGAAAAGAGCAGGGCGGCATTAATAATAACTTTTCTGGCTCTTTTGACGCTAATTAAATTAAGAAAAGTAACCGTATACCAGAAATATGCCTTTGGGCCTGTTGTAGTTAATTGCCTGGAAGATAAGGCCGAAAATGTTGGAGATGGTGCTGGAGATAGTGGGGAGTGCAGGGAGAGGTGGAGAGCTAGTGGTTAATGAGAAATCTCCTGAGGAGAAAGCTCTTATAGAAGTACTTCTTTTTGCAGCAGGCGATTCGGTAAGTTTGCATAAGTTAAAAGCTATAACAGGTTTGGAACATAATATGATTAAGGAGGCTATTAAAGGGTTGCAGGAGGACTACAGGAAAAAAGGCGCAGGGATAGAAATAAGGGAGGTTGCCGGTGGTTATATAATGGCTACCTGTTCTAAATTTGCTCCCTATATAAATCAGTTATATGCCGAAAGAACTCGTCAGGGTCTTTCCCAGGCTGCTCTGGAGACCCTGGCGATTATTGCTTATAAGCAGCCTGTAACCCGGTTAGAGGTAGAAGCCATTCGGGGGGTTAAAATAGATAGAATACTGGAAAAGTTAAAAGAAAGCAAATTAATCATTGAGGTAGGAAGGAAGGATGCAGTAGGAAAACCAATACTTTATGGGACTTCCCGGGAATTTTTAAAGCATTTCGGGCTAAAAAGTCTCTCGGAGCTGCCTCCTCTGGAAAAACATTTAAAAGATGAAGAATAGATATAAAGATTATGTAAGAGAATAAAAACAAATATTTAAGGATTAATTACCAGGAAGTCGCCCACATTCTTTAAGTGGGTGATGAATGCCCCTGTAACTTTTCCAGACTGTGACAGCTCCTGGCTGGTAATGGCAATGACTCAGCTATAACAAAATAATTAGTAAATTTTGGAGGTCACTCCAGGTGAATTTTTGGTATTTTCCCCTTGTAACGATAATCCTAATCACTATAATCAATATATCTCCTGTATGTATAAAGATAAATTATCTGCGGGAAAATAAAGATGACCTTTTAACTTTAGAATTGAGAAGTGTATGGGGTTTAATTGGTTTAGCATATGAAGTTCCCGTGATAGAAAAGAAAAAAGGCAGGTTCAGGGCTTACAGCAGAGTAAAATTTAAAAAGTCTACTTTAAGGGAAAAAAGTACAGAAAAAGATACAAGTGTAAATATAAATTATTTTTTGGAGCGAATCATTCAGGCTTTAAATAAAATAAAAACTATGAGAAAAAACTCTAAAATAATTACTGTTATTGCAGGCTTTCTAAAGAAACGGGTTAGATGTAAAACCTTTTACTGGTCTACCAGTTTTGGATTAAAGGATGCTGCAGAAACAGGAGTTATGTCGGGGGCAATGTGGAGTGTAAAGGGGACTACAGCTGCCATGGCCCAGAGATTTTTTATTTTTGCAAAGGGCTGTTCACCGGAAATGAGGGTATCACCTGACTTCAATAAGCCGCATTTTAAATCAGATTTCCAGGGAGATTTTTGTCTGCGGGTATACCAGGTTTATTTCATAGTGATTGTAGTTTTATATTTGAAATTACAAAGGGGTGTAGCAAAAAGATGGAAGACCATCCAATCCAGGGTTTAATGAAAACAGCCATGGAAAGCATAAAAGAAATGGTTGATGTTAATACCATTGTAGGGGATGCTGTGGAAACTCCCGATGGAAGCGTTATAATACCCATTTCCAGAGTTTCATTCGGGTTTGCTGCTGGAGGAAGTGAATTTGAAAGTAGTGAGGAGAATCAACAGACAGCAGGAAACGATAAGCAGCAGCAGCAGGACTTGCCCTTTGGTGGTGGAAGTGGTGGCGGAGTTTCAGTTCAACCGGTAGCTTTTTTGGTTGTAGGCCAGGGACAGGTACGACTTCTTCCGGTGGATAATAATGTGCTTTTTGATAGATTGCTGGATATGGCTCCCCAACTGGCCAGCCAGTTTCAGGAGATATTTAATAAAAAGCAGCATAACAGTAACCCTGCACCAAATTATAGTATATAAAGGGAACAGCCCTTTATTTTTATATGAATATTGTATGAACTGGAGTAAAAAAACAGCACTGAGGCGCAATGCAGCAGTGCTGTTTTTTTGTGGGGAAATCCTTTTCCTGCATTAAGCACAAAAAGCAAATGCCATTCCAGTTGGGATTATATTTCGGATAGTAATACAATTCTTAATTTGCCGACTGTTTTGGGTAATTTTAAATCGTTGGTGATA
>CAYYWR010000311.1:0-2364 GCA_964474145.1 uncultured Syntrophomonadaceae bacterium | reverse complement strand
TCCCTCCAGACTGACAGTTAATCTGCCACTTTCTGTGGTAGTGACTTTCCACCAGTCGTTAGTATCTGTAAAGCCATGGGAAAAGTACCCGATATGACCGGTTACACTGCCATTCAAGGTCATTTCTTGAGCCTGGTAAAAAGTGTGGTTGGGCTGGTCATCCCGCTGATATTGGGCTGCTGTAAAAGAAGGAGTCAGCCGATAAGACCAGTCGTTACCCCTGCGATTTACCCTGACATAGTAGTCTCCTTCTTTAAGCCAGGCCTTCAGGGTATGCTGGTCTCCCCCTTCCAGGCGGATAGTCCCAATCCGATAAGTGGAACTGATAATCCCGTTTACATCGTAAATCTCCAGGTCTCCATTAGTTGCCGGAGCACCCTGAAAAGTAAGGGTTAACTTTCCATTTTGAGAAACAGATATTTTGTAAAGATCTACCCTATTATCGTTATCAAGAATACCCTGCTGACGAACGTCAAACTCTAAAATGCCATCTACAATTAACGGTACATCAGTTAAAACAACCTTCTCCCCGGCTTGAACACCCTGGGACACTGAAACCATCAACAAAAACACAAACATTAAAACAATTAACAGTCGTCCTGTTGTAAAGCACCTCTTTTTTCTGTCCAACAATTCCTTATTCAATTGTATTTTCCTCCTTTTATTTATTTGATTATTAAAAATCACCATACCTCGCAAAACCAAAATACTTTAAAGATAGATGTAATGCAGCATTCGCTTATCTCAGGGAACACTGCATTACACCATACATCAACACATCAACCTATCTACATACTTCCATTATTCTTTCTTTCAGCATTTTTTCTACATATAACTTGTAACCTGGACGAATCAGCAGCTATATTATTCTACGGTGAATCTGGCCTTGATGGAAGTTTTCAGTTCTTCATCGTCTTCTGATCTAATATTTTCCGCATCTATGAAAAGGAAGTAATCATCGGGATCTATCTCTTCTTTCGGAGTTATCTCAAACCTCCGACCGTCATCAGACAGTTTTACTTCGGCTTCTACAACAGCGTTATCTCCATCCAGTATCTTTACAGCTTCTTCTAAGGGTGTGTCTCCCAGGTTAACCCTTCTGTTAAAAGTAACTACCCAGGTTTTGGTAGGTTCTACATTTATAAATTCTTCGGGCCAGAACTCTGTTACTATGACCATGGCGCTGGACATTACCGAAGGATTGCTCTCTGAAATGGCCTGAATAACTGCCCGGCCGGGACGTCCTGGTGTCACCTTTCCTTCATCATCCACATCTGCTATGGCCGGCATGTTGGTGGACCATATGAGATTTCTATAGCTGGCTGTGGCGGGTAGAACCAGTCCCCGTAAAAAGCCCGGTGTGCCATTCTGGTCCAGGGTCAGGACCTGGGGCACGATGTCTACGTCTGTTACTTCGTGTAACTCGTGTTCTACGGTTACCTGGCAGTAAGCCCTGTGGCCTCCCTCCCGGGTGGTCACGGTTATACGGGCTGTGCCGCTTTCTACTGGTGTTACCAAACCATTTTCATCTACTGTGGCTACAGCCGGGTTGCTGCTGCTCCAGGTCACTTCTTTGTTAGCGGCAATAGCCGGCAGCACTGTTTCATTAAGCTGAACAGGTATATGGTCTCCTGCAGCTACCAGGGTTACTCTTACCTGGTCCAGTACTACTGCGGTGGGTACGTTGGAGGGGTCTCCACTGACTGTTATTTCACACTGGGCAGTAGCGGCCGGGTTGTCGGCGGATACTACGGTGATGGTGGCTGTGCCGGGGGAAATTGCCTGCACGTTGCCCTCATCGTCCACGATGGCCACGCCGATATTGTCAGAGCTCCAGTATACTTCCTTGTTGGCTGCGTCATGGGGCAGAATGGTTGCTCTCAGGGTTGCAGTTTCTCTTCTTTCATCACCTAAAACCATGGCCAGGGTATTTCTGTCCAGAGTTACCCGGGTTACATTTCTTTGAATAACTCCTTCCACCACTACTTCTATTTCTACCTTCGCACCGGCCATACGGGCGGAAATGGTTACTTCTTCTTCGCCGCTTTCTTCGTGGGCAAAGACCACGCCCCTGTTATTTACGGTTACGATGCGGGGATGGCTGGAGGACCAGACCATCTGGTTAGTTACATCTGTTATAGTTCCATCTGCAAAAACTTGCTGGATGGTCAGTTCCTCAGTAGCTCCCTTTTCCATATTAATTTGGGTGTCTGAAGGTATCAGGTAAGGCTCTACAACAGTTACGGCACAGGTGGCGGTGCGCTGTCCCTCTACCGTTTCTGCAATAATGTTAACACTTCCCATCCGCAGAGCAGTTAAGTTGCCCCACTGGTTAACTTCTACAATGTCGGGATTTGATGATGT
>CAYYWR010000310.1:0-2366 GCA_964474145.1 uncultured Syntrophomonadaceae bacterium | reverse complement strand
TGTTTTTTTTCAGGTGGCCGCTGGCCCTCTACTACTCCTCTTCTTCTTCAGGTATGTTACTGTAAAGCTCTATTTGCACCCTTCCTCCCCAGAGGCCGCCCTTTATCAAAATAAAAGAATTGGTGTCATTTCTAAACTTGAAATCTAAACTATAGGAAACTGCAGCGTCCCTCCCCTGGGGTACATACCCAACCCTTCTGCTGTGGGGATAGCGCTCTACAACCTGGAGTCCTGCATCGATCACGGCATTATACAGGGTAGAAGACACCTGACATAGCCCTCCTCCCAATCCCAGGGTTACAGAACGGGAAACAATAACCGGTGCATATTGAAAGCCCCTCTCAACCGTTACCGGGCCTACAGTTTTGTTGAAGGAAAATATTTCTCCCGGATATAATAGAGTATTATTAATATAAAAAGTTCCCATCCGGATATTGGTTACCCTGCTGTAACCGGAACCGTGCCAGGTAAAATAACTTCCTTTAAGTTTATCAATAGATTTTAGCAGTTCCTCTGTTATCTCCGGGTCCAGTTGAACAATTACCAGGGATACTTTTGAATTTTCTCTTGCCTGCATGATGTCATTTACCGTTTTTAAAACATTAACTTCCCTGCCTATAACTTCTGGCACTATTTCACCGCTATCTCTATCTATATAAGCATTTTGAGGTTTTATTCTTTCCTCTTCCGCCCTTTGAATAACCAGTTCTTCAACTTCACGGCGCAAATAACCGGTTAAATCACCACCTTCAAAGGTAACCCCGGGTTCTACCCCATAAAAATATCTTTCTGCCTTATAACCTATATCATAAACTAAATATGTGACAATTAAAATACTAATTATAACTAAAATTGAACTTAATTTAATATACAGGCTAAACTTTTTTTTCATAAAACCACCACTTTAAATGTTTTCATAACTCAAATAAGAGGGGTTGATTAATTCTGAAAGAGTCACTATTTCATAGCCCTGCTCCTCTAACCCCTGGATAATAATTTCTAGAGCCTCCGGCGTCTGTTCCGTTGGATGCATGAGGACTGTAGCACCGTTATGGGCCCCCTTTATAATTTTATCTGCCATTATTTTAGCACCCGGTAACATCCAGTCCACTGTGTCAAGGCTCCACATAACAGTTCGCATTTTCAGCCCGGCAGTAGTGTTTAATATATCCCGGGTTATTTCCCCGCAATGAGAACTGAAAAACCTCACCCTTTCTTCTCCTGTTATTTTTTTTATTAAACTGTTGGTTTTAACTATATCAGTTTTTATCTCTTCTGCAGAAAGCTGGGACATTAATACAGTATCCCGGTAACCATGGTTAGCCGCTTCATGCCCCCGGGACACTATATCTTTTACAATTTCTGGATTTTTCTCTACCCACTTACCTGTGAAAAAAAAGGTGCTTTTAATGTTGTGTTTTTTCATTATATCCAGCATTTCTTGCATATACTCTTCTCCCCAGGCTACGTTTACCAGAAAAGAAACCTGTCTTTTTGCTGAATTTCCCTGATAGAGGGGGGCATCCGGGTAATTTTCCATGGTATATTGAGGCCGTATATCCTTTAACACCGGGTCAACATTATCCCCCTGGGGAGCCCTCAGTATTTTTTCCACGGTTGCACCTGTATCCACCTGGTAACCGTAAAGTTCAGGGATTACTCCTTTTGTAACAGGCTCTATAAATGCGTCAACAGGGTTTCCGTACAGTTCACTGCTTACTTGTTTTACACTTTCTGTAACTTCTGCTTCAGTCATCTTTTCTAAATTTTTTCCCATAAAAGTAACTCCTGGTTTAACTTTATCACTGCTTATTTCTTTAAAATCATGATTTCTAGTGACTGAGAGCAGCAAAATCAGAAAGAGACTTAAAATAACTGCAATAATTACTTTCCCCGACAGACTGCCAAAAATAGCATACTTTTTCATCTTAATTCTCCAGAAGCATTTCATTGCCCTTGCCCCCAGTATCATGAACTTCGCTGCTCTCCGCTAAACCCAGTAAATCTGAAACAGGCACTATTGCAAAGTCTCGTAATCTGAGGGCATGAATTATCATGGATAAGGCGCTAATCCCCTGGGGGGAACAGTTATGCATCAAAATAATGCCTCCCTTATGGGCTCTTTTAACAACTCTATCTACTATTTTATCTACCCCGGGGCTTAGCCAGTCCCCTGTTTCAATACTCCAGAGAACTGTGTAGTATCCCATTTCCCGGGCAATATTTACTACCCTCTTATCATACTCCCCCAGGGGTGGACGAAAAAACTTGGACTGATAATCAAAATCTTCCCTTAGCATTTTATCTACTTCTTCTATTTCTCTCCTTATGTCTTCATCATCCAGTTCCTTCAGACTGTTGTGACT
>CAYYWR010000309.1:0-2378 GCA_964474145.1 uncultured Syntrophomonadaceae bacterium | reverse complement strand
GGCCTGCCTTTGAAGGAGCCAATATTAAGTATGGTATGCGGGCTGCAAAAGGGGTTATAAATAAGCTGCGCCTGAACCCCAAAACACTGGAGCCGGAATTAACAATTATGGGCAGTGATGACAGTGATGGTAAAAGCAAAAGCCTTCTCCCCCAGGGGATAGCCGGGTCGGGTATAATTGACGCAGTTGCGGAGTTACGTAAAAATGGTTTAATTGATGGGAGCGGTAAGTTTAACAAGGAAAATAATTCAGAGAGGTTAGTAAAAGACAGCAGCGGTCATTTACAGTTTGTTTTAGCCTGGGCTGAAGAAACATCAATTAATAAAGATATCGTTATTCACCAGAAGGATATAAGAGCTGTCCAGCTGGCCAAGGCAGCCGTTTACGTGGGAGCCCAAATGCTAATGCAGGATCTGGGGATTGATAGGGCTGACAAAATAATTCTGGCTGGCGCCTTTGGCAACTTTATCGATAGGGAAAACGCTTTAGTATTAGGTTTGTTTCCAGACTGCCCCTTAGAAGATATTTATTCTGTAGGAAACGCCTCTGGTGATGGGGCCAAGCTGGCCCTTTTAAACAGGGAAAAAAAGCAGGAAGCTTCCAGGATAGCTGCTGATATCAAACACCTGGAAAAATCTACAGAAGCCACCTTCCAGGATAATTTTATGAATGCCCTGAACATACCCCATAAAAAGGATTCCTTCCCAACTATAGAACATCTGCTGCCTGAAAATAAAAAGTAAGGGGCAGAAATAACGTCGGCGCAGCTATACAACAAATAACAAGCAAACTCCCGGGATTTCAGGAGTTTGCTTGTTATTTGTTTGTGTTATTTACTTGTTAGGCCAATGTTAATACTTTTCTAATTTGCTTCATCCAGAGCTTCATTAACTGCTTCGAAAAGTGCTTCGGAACTTACAGTAGCGCCTGCAACCGCATCAATGCCCTCTGTTGATTGGGCATCAATAATCTGGGGTATCAACTCTTCAAAGGCAGGAGGTCCGAGATAATCTGTTTCCTGCTCTTCAACTACTTCAATATCTACAATCTGATCGCCTTCCATGGTGACCTCCACTACAACCGGTCCATGCCCACCTTCAGCTTCACCAGTATATACCTCCGCTGGTGCTTCAGCTTCTCCACACCCAACTACCAATGATCCTGCTAATAGAATAAATACAAATAAATAGATGGTTGATTTGCTTTTTTTGATGGCTTTTCCCTCCATGCTTTAATATTTAGCTTTCCTTTTCAAACTCATCGGTTCCTGCACCACAGTCGGGACATACCCAGTCTTCGGGCAAAGAATCAAAAGATGTTCCCGGGGCTACGTCATTATCAGGGTCTCCTGCTTCCGGGTCATAAACATAATCACAAATAGAGCATACATATTTAGTCATTTAATTCAAGCCTCCTTTCCATTAGAAAGAATTATTTTTTATTCATTTAAACTTTTAAACTTTCCATAGGCCGTGGAGATTACAGTATGCCCTAACCTTAACGCTATCATCAACATTACAAAACTCTGCTACCGGTTCCTCCCCGGGGCTTAAAAAAATCCTCTGGCTTGTAGAGTCACCAGTAACCTGTATCCATTCGATGTAATGTTTTTCTTGCATGGGGTGTGAAGTGCTGCCCACTTTTACATTAGCTTTGTTGTCCTTTATTTCTGCTACTGGTACATGTTTTTCTTTTGAAGCATCAACGGTGTTTTCTTCCATTAACTCCATGGGCTGGCCACAACAAACCAGCTGCCCTTTACCTGTGTGCAGCACTTCCACAATATTGCCGCATACATTGCACTTGTAAACTTCTTGTAGTGAAGTCATAGATTTTACCTCCTATCTCTTTTTTTTAAATAATAGTTAACAGCTTACTTCTCAAGTTGTCTTTTAAAGGTGCTGTTAGCTATCTTCCTTAGCAACTATCATGGTTACAGTTGTGACAAAAATAATAACAATTATTATTAAATTACTTCTACAATTAACCCCAAATTCCTGTCTAACCCTTCTATTTTTTTATAATTTGCTCAGGTCATTACTATAAGGCCCCATAATATATTTGGAAACACGCCTTTTAGTATGTTATCAAAATTACTAAGTGGCTTGCCTCGTGGCCACATGTTTGCTATAATGTAGTCACTATCCTTAGGGGACGATAAGCTGTGGTGGAAAAAGCAGGTATCCGGGAAGTAAAAAAATCCCTTAGCTATTATATACGAAAAGTTAAAAAGGGAGAAATAATAACAATTACGGAGCGAGGTATTCCTGTTGCAAGGCTTTCTCCTGTCAATGTCAGGGTGCCGGAGGAAGTTCTAAAAATGGTGGATGAAGGTCTTGCTTCCTGGCAGGGAAGCAGGCCCGGGCAGGGTCAGCCTG
>CAYYWR010000308.1:0-2381 GCA_964474145.1 uncultured Syntrophomonadaceae bacterium | reverse complement strand
CCATGGTGTCCTCCCAGGACCACAAGCCAATTTTTGACGGAGACAGGGGTCCCAACACCGGCGGTATGGGGGCCTATGCTCCGGCACCTGTGGTTACACCTGAGATGGCCCGCTTTGTGGAAGAAGAAGTTTTAATTCCGGCGGTAAAAGGGTTGAAGGCGGAAGGCTGTCCATACTCAGGGGTTATCTATGCCGGGCTAATTTTGACGGAAAAAGGGCCCAGGGTTCTGGAATTTAACTGCCGGTTTGGAGACCCTGAAGCCCAGGTGGTGATTCCCCTCCTGAAGTCCGATCTGGTTCCCATACTGCAGGGAGTGGCGGAGGGAAGCTTGAAGAATATTAAAGCCCTGTGGCATGATAATTATGCCGTCTGTGTAGTTATGGCCTCCGGAGGGTATCCCGGCTCTTACGAAAAAGGGAAAATTATCACCGGGCTGGAAGAGAACAGGGAGGATAAAGATATGGTGGTATTTCATGCCGGAACCAGGGCTGCTGATGGTCAAATTCTGACTAACGGCGGCAGGGTACTGGGGGTAACGGGATGGGCAGAAACCTTGACGGGAGCCCTGGACAAAACATATGATGCGGTTAAAAAGATAAGCTTTGAAGGAGTTCAGTACAGGAAGGATATAGGGCAGAAGGCACTAAAACATTTAAAATAAAATGATATCCTACCCCCCTGGGGTTTATGGCAAATTAATATGGTTTGCCAGGCCCTTAGCCCCGTCTGAAAGTCCCTTTCCCCAACAGGCGGGGTGCCCCAGGGCCCCAGGGTTTCTCCAGCGCGTTTAATTTAAACGCGTTTTTTTAGTGGTTTAAAGCAAAAATAAATCTGGTGGGCAGGATTTTAATTATAACTAAAGAATATAAAGATAGGTTGTTTAGTAACTCCAGGGGGTGATTACTACTATGCTGGATTCCGGGTTGAAAGACAGGTATATGGACCAACTTTTTAAAGCAATACTTTCCCTGGAAGACATAGAAGAATGCTATAATTTTTTTGAAGACCTTTGCACCATAACTGAACTAAAATCCCTGGCACAGAGGTTGGAGGTGGCCAGAATGTTAAATGAAGGCTATACTTATAACCAGATTGAAAAGGAAATAGGAGCCAGCACTGCTACTATTAGCAAGGTTAAGCGGAATCTTTACTATGGCACCGGAGGATATAATGACGTCCTGGAGCGCTCACAGGAGATCAATGGGTGAGAAGAAGTATATACAACTGCCCGGGGAGTGAGATATGTTTATGTTTGGTAAATTTGAAGTTGAAGAGCAGTTAAATAGTTTAAACGGCGTGCAAAAGGATGCAGTTTGTACCACGGAAGGACCTCTGCTGATTCTGGCCGGGGCCGGAAGTGGTAAAACCAGGGTCCTGACTTATCGTATCGCTTATCTAATTAATATGGGGAAATGTCTGCCCGATGAAATACTGGCTATTACTTTTACCAATAAGGCAGCAGAAGAGATGAAAACCAGGTTAAGGGAGCTTTTGCAAATTCCCGGCAAGCTCTGGATATCTACTTTTCACGCTGCCGGAGCTCGAATTTTAAGGAGTGCTATTAACTATCTTGGTTACCAGAGAAACTTCAATATTATTGATACCCAGGACCAGTTAAATTTAATCAAGGAATGTTTAAGGGAGCAGGATCTGGATTTTGAGATTTATAACCCCAGGAAAGTTTTAGGTATGATAAGCAAGGCCAAAAATGAACTGGAGGATGAAAAGTCCTTTGAAGAAAATGCCCGGGATTTTTTTTCCTGCAACATTAGTGATGTTTTTAAGCTGTACCAGAAAAAGTTAAAAGAGAGCAACTGCCTTGACTTTGACGACCTGCTCCTTTTAACGGTAAAACTCTTCCAGGAAAAACCTGAGCTATTAAGCTATTACCAGAACCAGTTTCGCTACATTTTAGTGGATGAGTACCAGGATACCAACATGGTCCAGTACACCCTGATAAAAATGCTTGCGGAAAAACACAGAAACCTTTGTGTGGTGGGAGATGATGACCAGTCTATTTATCAGTTCAGGGGAGCAGATATTAGAAACATCCTGGAGTTTGAAAAGGACTATCCCGAGGCTAAAACAGTAAAGCTGGAGGAAAACTACAGGTCCCAAAGAAACATACTGGAGGCGGCATTTCATGTGGTAAAAAACAATATCCGCCGGAAGGAAAAGCGACTGTGGACCAGGAAGCCTGAAGGTGAAAAAGCATATTACTTTTGCGGCCGGAATGAAAGGGAAGAAGCCCGCTTTGTGGTAGATGAGATAAAAAAGAACCGGGACAGGTTTGAAAACTTTGCCGTGCTCTACCGAACTAATGCCCAGTCCAGATTGCTGGAGGAACTCCTGGTCCGGGAAAATATCCCTTATTCCCTTT
>CAYYWR010000307.1:0-2399 GCA_964474145.1 uncultured Syntrophomonadaceae bacterium | reverse complement strand
ACTTATCTGTTCCTTCAGCTATATTTTTTGGTGGTGAAGCTTCTGGTTTAAGTGATGAAATCAAAAGTGTGGCGGATTGCCGCATAAATATCCCCATTCCCGGGCCTGAGGAATCCTTAAATGTGGCTGTGTCAGCAGGAATTGTTATTTATGAGGGCTTAAGGCAAAGGCACTATTCTATTTAATATCCCTTTTTCTTGTTTTTTAAAAACTCATATGATATAATTTTGTTGGTTAAAGAGCTTGTAAAATCAACGGAAGGGAAGTGCTTATTTTTGCTTACCGCCGATATGTTTTGGAAATTATTTGAGAACACTGGTTCTGTAGCTGCTTATCTAATTTATAAGAGGTTAGTTATACAATAAATCAAGTAAAAGTAATGAAGGAGAAAAGTAGGTTAACTGAATCCCTAAGGGAGGAGAGACCAGCGACTGAAAGTTTCTCTGGGAAAAGGTTAATCGAAGTTCCCTCCGGAACTGTCTGCTGAAAGTATTTACACTGCGTAAGCAAGGCCGTCTGTTTCACGTTACGAAACCAGGAATTGCAATTGATAATTAAGGTAACCCGGGTGGTACTGCGAAAGATAACTTTCGTCCTTGGACGGAAGTTTTTTATTTACATAAAAGAAGCCATATTACGTAAATGTAATAAAGGTATTAAGCTAAGGGAGGTGCAAACCTGGTTGTTAGTTGTTACTATATTTGCAGTATAGTGTATAGATAAATAGTAAACCAGGTAAAGATGAAAGAACAATTACAGGAAATCAAGAAAAGAGCAGAAGAAGAAATTAAAAGAACGGATGAATTTACTAACCTTAAAGAAATTCAGGTGAAATACCTGGGGAAAAAAGGAGAAATAACCCGGGTATTAAGAAGCATGGCGACACTTTCAAAGGAAGATAGACCGGTTATAGGTAAGTTTGCTAATCAGGTTAAGGATGAAATTACAGAAATGATAGATGAGAGAAAAGAATATCTGGAGAGTATAGATAAAGATAAAAAGTATATTAGCGAAGGGATTGATGTTACCTTACCCGGGATAAAACCGGCTGTATCCCAGCTTCACCCTTTAACCTTGATAATGAATGAGATAAAAGATATTTTTCTGGGCATGGGCTTTACCATTGCTGATGGACCTGAAATTGAAACAGATTACTATAATTTTGAGGCGTTGAATATACCCAAAGAGCACCCCGCCAGGGATATGCAGGATTCTTTTTATATTACTGAAGAAATACTTCTCAGGACTCACACTTCACCTGTTCAGATCAGAACCATGGAGAAGGTAGCTCCGGAAGTTCCCTTAAGGATAATTGCTCCTGGTAAAGTATACAGGAGAGATGATGACGCAACCCATTCTCCCATGTTTCACCAGGTAGAAGGCTTTGCCGTAGACAAAGATATTTCCATGGGGGACCTTAAAGGGACTCTTCTTACCTTTGCCCGCCAGATGTTTGGTAAAGACCTGCAGATACGTCTGAGGCCCAGTTTCTTCCCTTTTACAGAGCCCAGTGCAGAGGTGGATATTTCCTGCGTAATATGCCGGGGAGATGGATGTCGTGTTTGTGGTCAGACCGGATGGCTGGAGATACTGGGAGCGGGGATGATCCACCCCCGGGTTTTAGAGGTTTCAGGGTATGACCCGGAAATAGTAACTGGATATGCTTTTGGCATGGGGGTAGAAAGGATAGCCATGCTAAAATATGGCATGGATGATTTAAGGCTGTTCTTTACAAATGATTTGAGGATGCTTTCGCAGTTTTAGGCAGGCGTAAAGTATTATATGGCTTACCTGGATTTAAGGAAAACCAGGGATAGGTGCTCGGCCCCTTGGCTGCACCTTAAAATAAGAATAAGTTCTGTTTTGATCATAATAACGGGAGGTTTTGATGGATGCTTGTTTCGTATGAGTGGTTGAAAGACTATGTAGACATAGATCTTAGCCCGGGAGAGCTGGCTGAAAGATTAACCATGACGGGAATTGAGGTTGAATCCGTTAGCCAATTAGATTCGGGCATTAAAGGTGTTGTTGTGGGAAAAGTCTTATCTGTTAATAAACATCCCCAGGCGGATAAACTTTATGTAGTGCAGGTGGATGTCAGGGAGGAAATCTTAGACATTGTTGTGGGCATAGCTAATTATGATGCAGGAGATCTAGTGCCTGTAGCGAAACCTGGAGCAGTACTGCCTGGTGGCATGAAAATAAAAAAGACCAAATTAAGAGGGGTTAAATCTAATGGTATGTTGTGTTCTTCAGAGGAGCTGGGCCTGGACCTGTGCCAGGAATACGGTATACTAGTTTTGGAGGAGGTTCATCCTGTAGGGCAGGACATAACTGTTGCTTTAGGTCTAAAGGACTGGATTCTTGAGCTGGGACTTACACCCAATCGCTCCGACTGC
>CAYYWR010000306.1:0-2402 GCA_964474145.1 uncultured Syntrophomonadaceae bacterium | reverse complement strand
GCAGGGGAATTTACAGATGCAGAAATGCTAATTTATAAAGTTCTCAAAGATGAAACCCTCCAGGGGAGGTATTACACCCACATCCACTACACAGAACAAAAGCGGCTGGTTACCAGCTTTATTAAAAATGTCAACCGCAATATTAAAACCGAAATTGTTAACGGCAAGCCCGTGATAAATTTTAAAGTGCGCATTGACTTAGATATTACAGATATAGATCTTTCCCTGGAAAGCAAGTTTGAGGAAAAAATTTTTCGGGACCTGGAGCTGGCCCTGTCCCGGGACTTTCAAGGAAACATACTGGAGTTTTTTGAGAAAACACAGGAATGGGAGACAGATGTTGTAGGCCTGGGGCAGTTTGTGCGCATCCAAAACCCCCAGTGGTTCAGGAATAGAAACTGGGCTAAGGATTATGGAAACAGTGAAATTAACGTGGAAACAGAAGTCAGGGTCAGGAGGATTGGAACCATGATAAACCCCCGGGGATAAAAACCAAAGTATCTCTTTTTTAGCCCTCTGCCTTTTCAACAGCTACATCTGTAGCTGAGCAGTCTTTTTAAGACATGCTTATTTGTAAGAAATCTAGCTTTATTGTTAACAAGGCTTTGTGCTGTTTATATCTCTCCTGAACTGCTTATTACTCTACTTGATGCTTAAAACAGCCATAAAGGCCTCCTGGGGTATTTCTACCCTTCCCACCTGTTTCATGCGCCTTTTTCCGCTTCTCTGCTTTTCTAAAAGTTTTCTCTTCCGGGTGATGTCACCACCGTAACACTTGTCGGCCACGTTTTTCCGCAGGGCTTTAATATTTTCCCGGGCTATGACCTTGTTACCTGTGGCTGCTTGAAGGGGAACATCAAAGAGCTGGCGGGGAATAACTTCTTTTAGCCTTTCTACAAACTGCTTGCCCCAGGGATAGGCCCGGTCCTGGTGAGAGATAAAGGAGAGGGCATCCACCTTTTCCCCGGCAATAAGAATATCCACCAGCACCAGGTTAGACTCCCGGTAACCTGTCACCTGGTAATCCAGGGAGGCATGCCCCCTGGTCCTGGATTTTAAAAGATCAAAAAAGTCAAATATTATCTCCGCCAGGGGAAGGTAGTAGGTAAGAACTACCCTGTCCGCATCCAGGTATTCCATATCTTTAAACTCTCCCCTTTTCTCCTGGCACAACTCCATGGCTGGTCCCACATAGTCCCCGGGGACCAGTATGCTGCCCTTAACAAAAGGCTCTTCCATCCTATCAATCTCTCCTGCCTCCGGAAATTTTGACGGGTTCTCCACCAGCAAAGTCTCCCCTTCCTTTGTGTGAACCCGATAAACCACGTTGGGAGCCGTGGCCAACAGTTCCAGTTCATATTCCCGCTCCAGGCGTTCCTGTATTATTTCCATATGCAAAAGACCTAGAAAACCGCAGCGAAAACCAAACCCCAGGGCTGCAGAGGTTTCCGGCTCATAAGAAAGGGCTGCATCGTTTAGCTTTAGCTTTTCCAGGGCTTCCCTCAAATCCTCAAAGTTGCCACTGTCTATGGTAAAAAGGCCGCAATACACCATGGGAACTACCTTTTTATACCCGGGCAGGGGAGTAGTGGCGGGATGGATAGCGGAGGTAATGGTATCCCCCACCTGGGCATCCATTACATTTTTTATTCCGGCTATTACGTAGCCCACTTCCCCTGAAGACAGGCTTTCTACAGGAGCCATGGAGGGGCTGAAAACTCCTGTCTCGCTAACTTCAAAGGTTTTGCCGGCATTCATGAATAATATATCATCCCCCTGGCAAATCCGCCCCTCCATAACCCGGATATAAGCTATAATCCCCCGGTATAAATCGTAATGAGAATCGAATACCAGGGCCCGCAGGGGAGCCTTTTTTACTTCCCGGGGCGGCGGCACCCTTGCCACCACCGCTTCCAGGACCTCTTCTATCCCTATGCCCTCCTTGGCGGAAACCAGGATGGCCTGGGAAGCATCCAGGCCCAACACTTCCTCCAACTCCCTCTTAACCCTTTCTGTATCAGCATTGGGCAGGTCTATTTTATTTATTACCGATATAATTTCCAGGTGGTGATCCAGGGCCAGGTAGACATTGGCTATGGTCTGGGCTTCAACCCCCTGGGAAGCATCTACCACCAGGAGTGCCCCCTCGCATGCTGCCAGACTGCGGGAAACTTCATAGGAAAAATCAACATGTCCGGGGGTGTCCATGAGGTTAAGCATATATTTCTCCCCCTCCCCGGCAGTATAAAGCAGGCGCACCGCCTGTAGCTTAATGGTTATACCCCGTTCCCTCTCCAGGTCCATCTGGTCTAAAACCTGCTCCTTCATATTCCTGTCTGTAATGGTCCCGGTGTTTTCCAGGAGCCGGTCTGCCAGGGTAGACTTACCGTGATCAATGTGAG
>CAYYWR010000305.1:0-2406 GCA_964474145.1 uncultured Syntrophomonadaceae bacterium | reverse complement strand
GCCCGTTAGCTCCGGGCTTTTCAGTTTCTCAGGGACTATTTCTACCAGGGATATTCCTTTGCTGGTGGGTATCAGGGCTTTTTTCTTCCTTTCCACATAACCTACCTTCAACAAGCGCTCTATAATAGCTGCCCTGGTTGCCGCTGTGCCCAGGCCCTTTTCCTTTAGCTGCTCCTTTAGTTCTTCTTCTTCTGTAAACTTTCCCGCCCCCTCCATGGCTGATAATAAGGTTGAATCTGAATACCTTCCCGGGGGCCTGGTTTTTTTCTGGTTTACTGTCACTTCCTGAGCTGTTACAACATCTCCTTTTTTCACAGCGGGAAGTTCTTGCTCTTGCTCTTGCGCTTCCTTTTTCTTAGAGGGATACAGCTCCCGCCAGCCTTCTACCAGGATAGTTTTGCCCCGGGTTATAAAGGTCTCTTCCTCTACTACAGAAGATATAGTTGTAGTCTTATATTTATGTGCCGGGTAAAAGACGGCGATAAACCTTCTGGCCACAAGGTCGTATATTTTCTTCTGCTCACTGGAAATATTGCCTGGCTTAACTGTTGTGCAGATAATAGCGTGGTGATCGGATACTTTTTTATCCTCCACAATACGCTTTGTGACAGGAAGGTTGGCCATATCCAGCTTTGCAATGAATTCCCGGTAAAGGGGTATCAGCTGTAAGTTCTCTAAAATAGGTTCAAGTTCAATATCACTGCTGAGATACCGGCTATCGGTCCTGGGATAAGTAATTAACTTGGCCTCATACAAGTCCTGGGCGATTTTTAATGTTTTCTCTGCGGAATAACCAAAGTATTTATTTCCCTCCCGCTGCAATTCTGTCAGGTCATATAAAAGAGGAGGCAATTCTTTCTTTTGTGACTGCTTGATGTCTTTTATAACCCCGGTCATGCCCTGGACTTTTTGCTTTACATTTTCCGCCCTGGCCTTATCAAAAGTCCGGAGTTCACAGGTTTTCGGGTCCTGCCAGAGTCCTGTGAACTCCCCAAAACTGGCAGTTATCTCCCAGAAATCTTCGGGCTTAAAGTTTTGAATTTCCTTCTCCCTGTTGACCAGGATGGCCAGTGTAGGGGTCTGCACCCTGCCCACGCTGAGCATGGTCCCGTATTTTACGGTAAAGGCCCTGGTGGCGTTCAGGCCTATTAGCCAGTCTGCTTCAGAGCGGCATCTGGCGGCATAGTAAAGATTGTCGTAGTCACTGCCCTTCTTGAGCTTATGTAAACCCTCCCTAATGGCTGAGTCTGTCAGGCTGCTGATCCACAATCTCTTTACCGGTTTGGTGCAGTCGGCCAGTTTGTACGTATACCGGAAGATAAGCTCACCCTCCCGGCCGGCGTCGCAGGCGTTTACAACCTCCCCCACATCTTTGCTCTTTAACAGCTTTCTTACTATCTTATACTGCTTTTCAGTGCTGGGGACAGGCTTTAGCTTCACATCCCGGGGCATTATGGGCAGGTCTTTGGCTCTCCATTTTTTTAAGCTTTGGTCATAGTCCTCGGGCATAGCCAAAGTGACCAGATGGCCAATTGTCCAGGTTACTATATATTTGGCTCCCATAATATAGCCATCTCTGCGGGTTTTACAGCCCAGAACTCTGGCAATATCCCGGGCTACAGAAGGTTTTTCTGCAATTACTAGAGTTTTCATCGAATCCAACCTGCCCTTCCAGAAAAATAAAATAAAACAAAATACAGGCCCTGCCCTTATTATACAGGCAGAACCTTTATTTTTCGACGCTTTTATTTTATTTTTTTCTGATAAATTAGTTCCTTACAGCACAATGTTGGGTTTACTTGCTTTTCATCAAGCCCACTATAATCTGCTCATAAAGCTATTCAGGTCTACGGCAGGAAGGGTTTTGATCCGTACCGAACCCCTTGAGGCCAGCTCCAGAGATATCTTGGATATGGTCTCATTATCCGGTGCCTCCACTATGTTGATGAAATCATAGGGGCCAAGGATGGCATACTGGGAAATCACTTTACCACCCATTTCCTCTACTTCTTTATTCACTTCCTTAATACGCTCCGGGTTTTTCTTAATAGTCTCACATCCCTCGTCGGTCAATCGGCTTAACAGAACATAGATAGGCATATGAAAAACCTCCTTATCAAGTATTTGCATATTATCATACCACAAAATGGCAAGTTTGTAAAAGGTTATTATTGATCTGCTTCCAACCAGGGGAGAGAAGGAAGCGCACGAACCGGCCCCTTGCTTCCTGTTGACATTTTTTAAGAATGGTGCCATAATGGTATTGAAATGAAACCGCTAAAGAAAGGTTGTGGATGCGGTGCCTAATGTTACATTAAAAAATATTCCCGACGATCTTTATGCACAATTAAAACTGCGGGCGAAAGCTAACCGCCGCAGCATAAATAATGAAATCATTGTTTGTAT
>CAYYWR010000304.1:0-2410 GCA_964474145.1 uncultured Syntrophomonadaceae bacterium | reverse complement strand
TCCCTGGTCACACTACTGGGAGCAACTTCTCCGGTGGAGGCATTTCCTGCCCTGCAAGTTACATTATCCGTGTTAGAAGTGAAAGTGGAATCAGTATCTCTGGACAGAACCAATGTCACCTTAAATATGGAGGATAAAGAATATGTACAGTTGAAATCAACCATATTGCCTGGCAACGCCACTAATCAGGAAGTAACCTGGTCCAGCAGCAATGAAGACGTAGCCATTGTAGATGAAGACGGATTGGTTACAGCACAGAGTACGGGTACGGCTACCATCACAGTTACTACAGAAGATGGTGATAAAACAGAAACGCAGGCATATTAAAAGTATATAAAAAGCCTCTTGCTATTTAGCGCAGGAGGCTTTTACGCTTTCCCTTTTCTTTTTTAAGGCTTTTATGGCTATTGTAACCTGATTTTGCATTTTGCGTTTGCGGCGTGGCCAGGACGATGCCTGGCCTGGCCGGGCTCTGGGCAGCGCGGTGGTTTTATGGTGGTGACTCATTCCGTTCCTCGCGTTCCTCCTTCGGTTTGCTGTGTTTCGCTGTATTCGCTGCCTTTTCCTCGTCCGCTGCGCTGGTTCGTCGTTGTGGTGGGATGATGGTGTCTGGCGCCGCGCTGGTTTGCCAATGTCGATCCGCACGCCGCTAGCTCTCGCTCTCTCGCTGCGCTGTTATGGCTGCTACTGTGTTGTGTTGTCTGGTCTGTGTTGTCTGGTGCTGCTGGTGCTGGTGCGCTGCACTGGCCAACTGGCCGCCGCTGGCACTCAATGCTGTTGTGCTCCTACAAGTGTCTGGTTCTCACGTGAACCTGCAGCAGGTGCTGATCCCAGGAGACAACAGCATCCAGGTACTCCGCTACGAAACGAATTGGCACCATGGTCCTATCATTTAAAATAAAAGGATTTATATCCATAGTTTTCTTTTTGCCGTTAACCATGATATCTTTAGATCCAATTTGCATGGTTATCTTGTTATAATCATCATCAATATTAATAATCCGGGTTTTGTCATTCCATCTTACTGAGGCCTTAAGCGCCTCTGAGACGGCCCGCAGGGGAATCAATACCCGCCCACTACTCAGAACAGGTTTTACATCATCTATAACAAGCTTTCTTCCATCAATAAGTATTCTTATGGTTCGCTCTGTTGGTGAAATCTCTGGAATATCATTCTCCAGCTCATCTTCCCTGACCCGCAAGAAAATGTTTTTCTCTGCATGCATTCCATTACTGTCGGCAACCTCAACCTGGAAGGGGAAGGCACCTGACTGCCTGGGGGTGCCGGTTAAGGCCCCGTTTCTGTAGAACTTCATGCCTTCAGGCAGTTGGCCTGAAGCCAGGGACCAATCGTAAGGTTCCCTGCCCTCTGCAGCGTTCAGGTAAAAAATGTAAGGACTGCCTAGAGTGGCGGAGGGCAATAAGTCGGACTTAACCTGCACAGTATCTTTTTCATCTATTTCTATTATAGTGAGTTCAATATATTCCCTGACATCATTGTCGTTAGAATCAACTGCTTCAACCCTGAATTCAAATGTTCCACTTTCCCTTGGGGTGCCGGATATAACTCCATCTTCTGAGAAACTAAGTCCAGAAGGTAGCTGCCTGGATCTAGGCAACTCCCAGGTATAGGGAGGCTCGCCTCCAAAAGCCCATAACCTGGTAGAATAACTGCCACCCTTAACTGCTATGGGAAGCTTTTTAGTTGTAATATAAATATCGTAAGGCTTCTCCTTGGTTACTCTTAAGAGATACCTTCGGGAGTCAGTGCTTCCATCCGCATCTACAACGCGAACATTGAAATCGTATCTACCTTCAGATTGAGGGACTCCACTGAGAATACCTTCCTCTGAAAGGGTAATTCCCGGAGGAAGGGTGCCAGAATAGAGGGACCATGTATAAGGGCCTGCTCCTCCAACAGCATGCAACACTTGTAGATAATCATCATCCAGGGCTGCCTGATCAACATTTAGTGTGTCGATTATTGGAGGTCGATCGTCATCTGGTTTAACCTCCATGGTTAAATGTTTATCTGCAGAAATTCCTTCACCGTCTCTATCTGTGACACGCACGGTAAAACTAAAACTACCACCAATACTGGGTGTTCCAGCTATGATACCTTTTTCCTGGTCAGAGTCCTTTAGTTCCATGCCTGGAGGTAGTTCCCCAGAAGCCAGGGTCCATTCATAGGGATGCATGCCCCCGGAAATACGCAAAAGGGATTCATAATAAATGCCTTTGTTAGCATCTGGCAGCTCTGTAGTAGTTATCTGCAAATCTGCTATACTATTTCTTGAAAATTCATGGGAGGAGGCCTCCGCTGGAGCAACAAAGGGAAGTAGTGCAAACAAAATAAGCAAAACGCAAAGGATAAAAAATGATGTTGAACAATACTGGAAAGCTTTATTGA
>CAYYWR010000303.1:0-2423 GCA_964474145.1 uncultured Syntrophomonadaceae bacterium | reverse complement strand
TGGCCTTTGAGGGCGATTTTCCTGTAAACTTATTGCAAAAACTTGATTTGCTGCACCGGTCCCAAAACGGGAGTGTGAATTCTTTGATTGTCAGAGGAGATAAGGATAGCATTCTGGCTCAGTTAAAAACAGCTGACCCCCTAATTTTAGACATGCTGCCCTTAACACTGGAAGAAATTTTCATATATGAGCTGGGAGGGAAAGGTTATGAAGTCGACAGCGTCATTATTTAATAAGGGCCTGATTAGTAGTAATTTAAAGCGGTTTTGGTGGGCCAGTGCCCTCTACACTTTCCTGTTGTTTTTCATATTGCCTTTGAGATTAATCATACAAATGGACCTTCTTCATCTCGAGTATATAAGGAACAGCTTGAACAGGATGCTTAGCCTGACTGCAGGTCAGAACCCGGTGCAGGTTTTATTGACCTTGATAGTTCCAGTAGTTTTAGCTATTCTTATATTTCGCTATTTACATCAGGTTAATGCTGCGGCAATGTTTCACAGCTTGCCCTTTAACAGGAAACAGTTATTTGCCAGTCATGTTTTTTCAGGCTTGATACTGCTGGCATTACCTGTTATCGTCAACGGCATATTACTTTTGATTTTCAGGGTAACTACTGGCCTGGGAGTGGTATATTCAACCTGGGATGTATTGAGCTGGGGAGGATATACTTCACTATTTATTCTAATTATGTTTAGTTTTGCAGTTTTTATAGGAATGTTTACCGGAAATTCTGCTGCCCACCTGGTATTCAACTATATTTTGCACATACTTCCCCTGGGCTTTTATGCCCTCCTGGAGGTAAATTTAACCCAGTTAATTCATGGTTACAGCAGGTTTTCTATCAGCGAACCGGCTTTTTTGGAAAAACTCCCTTTTCACAGTTTTGGCTTTTTTTCAGATCCGGGGGGACTGATATTTTGGTACCTGGCTTTTACAATAGTATTTTTAGTCGTGGCTTTTTATGTTTACAAGGCGAGACATATAGAAGTTGCTGGTGATGTAATTTCCTTTCAATTTATACATCCTATTTTTAAATATGGTGTTACTATGTGTTCCATGTTATTAGGCGGGGCATATTTTGGAAGTATTTCTGAGGGAAATCCTGTTGTAATTTTTACAGGTTACCTTATCAGTTCACTGCTGGGTTATTTTACAGCTGAAATGTTAATTCAAAAAACGTATAAAGTGCTGGCTGCTTATAAAGGTTACCTGGTATATCTTGTGATAGTTGTTATGATATTTGCAGGTGTGCAGGCTGATGTTATGGGTTTTACCGGCTATGTTCCGGAGCTAGACGAAATAGAATTAGCTTACCTGGGCGGCTTTCACCAGTTTGAATTGCTCAGGAGAGGTGATATAGACCAGTCTGAAGTTACCGGCTTTTATCAAAAACAGGAAAACATCAAAAATATTATTAACCTGCACCGGGGATTGATTGAGGAAGATAGAAGTGATACGGGCAGGCACCTTAACTTGATTTATCTTCTAAAGGATGGGAATTACATTATCCGTGAATACAGAATCGATGAGGAAAAACACGGGCCTTTGTTAAAACCTGTTTATGAGTCCATGGAGTATAAACAAGGCAGATTTCCTGTGCTGGATAAGCATCCCGATGAAATAAACAGAATTGAGCTGCGGGATGAACGCGTTCCAGAAAAAAATGTCACTCTGTCCGGTGAGAAAGAAATGAAAGAGTTTATTATGCTGCTGCAAGATGAAATACGGGAACTAACTTTTGAAGAAATGAGTAAGGCCGGCAGGAACTATATACATGCTGTTATAGAGGATGAAGAGGGCTCCATATCAAGGAACTTAATCAAAGAAAGCTATGATTCCCTTAGGGAGTGGATAAAAAACAATGGATATTATGAAGAGTTTGTTATTATGCCGGAGGATATTCAATACATATCCCTGCTAAAAGATAATCGAAGGCCTGATATGGAACAAACCAGAATTAAAATAACCCAGCCCGGTTTAATTCAAGAAATATTAAACCTGCCCGGTTATAAAGGTGATATAAGGGAAGGAAACGTTATCTTGGCTGAGTTCTATTATTACGGCCACCACGGGAGAGTTAGTTATATTGGCCAGTTATATGTAAACGAAGAAATTATTGATGAATTATCTGAAGAGTTAAGAAGTTATTTGGAGCAATTGGGATTTTAATTCTCATTTATTTTTCAGTTGAAAAAACCAAGGGGGAAAACAGGTAAATTTTCCTGGGCTGGAGCAATTAGAAATATATGTCCCGGAACTGGGGGGTCTAAGCTGGTGGTCTAAACTGGGGGTCTATTTGGATTGCCGCAGCAGTGTCCCGGGTATATGAGCTTTGCTCCTTTCTTTTTTTGCAGATTCGATAGTTTTTATTCTCCATACTTATCCATACTTATCCTTTAATCGTTTAAAGACATCTTCTG
>CAYYWR010000302.1:0-2426 GCA_964474145.1 uncultured Syntrophomonadaceae bacterium | reverse complement strand
AGAGAAATACTTAAAGAAAAAGTGGACACCCTGATTATTATTCCTAATGACAGGCTTTTACAGGTGGTTGAAAAGAGGACACCTATTGTAGAAGCTTTTCGGATTGCTGATGATGTGTTGAGACAGGGTGTGCAAGGTATATCTGACTTAATTGCTGTTCCCGGGTTAATAAATTTGGATTTTGCTGATGTAAAGACTATTATGTTGGAAACCGGGTCGGCTCTTATGGGTATCGGAGTAGGCAGTGGGGAAAGCAGGACAATGGACGCTGCAAAAACGGCTATTTCCAGTCCCCTGTTAGAGACCTCCATTGAAGGTGCCCGGGGCGTACTGCTTAATATAACTGGTGGGGCAGACCTGGGACTTTTTGAGGTAAATGAAGCTGCTGATATTGTTGCAGAGGCAGCAGATTCCGATGCCAATATTATTTTTGGCGCTGTTATTGATGAATCCCTGCAGGATGAAGTGAGAGTTACAGTAATTGCAACAGGGTTTGATGAAAGGAAAGAAAAGAAAGAAAGGACAAGGGTGGTTGAAGGAGCGGAAAGGAGTTCTTATTCCAGTAATGATATAGATATACCGGCATTTCTTAGAAAAAGAAATGCCATGAAATAAAACTAAATAGACTGAGAAAGCAGCCTGACCGGGGCTGCTTTTTTTGTCGTTAAAAAAATAATTGCTATCACCATATTATGACAAAATCTTAACAGTTAATCCTTTATAATTATTCATAGATTAAGACTTCCTGGCATAACAATTAGAGAAAGATTGTTGAGGGGTGAATCGGGTGTATCTTGACGAAATACTGGTCGTAAATCTGGCTATGAATTATTTAATTCTCTGGTTAACTGCCCGTCTATCCCGAAGAAATTATCATTTTAACCGCTTGTTCTGGGGTGCACTTTTAGGAGCATTATATGTCTTGACTGTATTTCTGCCAGCAAAAAGCGTTTTTTTAACTATAACTGCCAAATTAATTCTATCTATAGTCATTATTTATGTTTCTTTTTTACCCCTTAAGGCCAGGGAGCTCTTCTCTCTTTTAGGTGTATTTTATCTGGTGTCTTTTACAGCTGGTGGAGCAGTACTGGCTTGGTCATTATTTCTGTCTGTGCCTGTATTATCCTTAGGGGGTACCTTTGTCATATCTCCTGTTTCCAGCTGGAATCTGGTTATCCCCTTCTTTCTGATTCTTTTTTTAGGAAAATGGGGCCTGGATTACCTTGAACAGAAAAAGTGGCAGCGTTTATTTAAAGTGATACTTCTCATAAAGGTCCTGGGTAAGGAAATAGAGATAAAAGGGATAATGGACACGGGAAACAAGCTAAAAGAACCAATAAGCAGGGAGCCGGTAATAGTTGTTCAATACTCGGCATTAGAAGAAATACTGCCTGAAGACGTAAAAGAATACTATAAAGAGCAAAATGAAAAAAGTCTGGAGCTGGATATAGGAAGGCTTTCAGATTCCCCCCTGGCTTCCAGGATATGTTTTATTCCCTATTCCTCTTTGGGCAAGAAGAAAGGATTTCTCTTAGGATTCAGACCTGAGGGGATAAAACTATGGGAAAAAGGTAGGGAGGTAGAAGTTTTGCAAAAAGCAGTTATCGCTATTTACTTTGATTCCTTTTCAGACAAAACTTCATACCAGGCTCTGTTGCCTCCATCTCTGCTGGCTAACGTAAGTTAAAAAAATGGGAGGGATTTGTTTGTTGCCAATAATACCTAAGTACAAAATAATGGTTCGTTTGACTCTGCTAAAAATGTTCAACTGGATTGGTTTGAGCGCTGTTTCGGAAATATACTATGTTGGTAGTAGTGAGGCTTTGCCGCCACCGCTAACCCATGATGAAGAACATTATTTACTGGATAAGCTAAAAAATGGAGATAAGGAGGTCAAAAGTGTTTTAATCGAAAGGAACTTGAGGCTGGTTGTTTATATTGCCCGAAAGTTTGAAAATACAGGAGTTAATATAGATGATCTGGTTTCCATAGGAACAATAGGACTTATCAAGGCTGTCAACACCTTTGATCCTCATAAGAATATTAAGCTGGCTACTTATGCTTCCAAATGTATAGAAAATGAAATATTAATGTTTCTAAGGAGAAATAATAAAATTAAGTCTGAGATATCCTTTGATGAACCTCTTAATATTGACTGGGATGGGAACGAACTTCTTTTATCAGATGTATTAGGCACGGAAAGTGATTTAATTTATAAGAGTATAGAGGCGGAAGTAGATAGAAGATTGTTGCACCTGGCCATGGAGAAGCTTTCTAGCAGGGAAAAGAAAATAATGGAACTACGCTTTGGCCTGGTAAACGGACAAGAAAAAACTCAAAAAGAAGTTGCTGATTTACTGGGTATTTCCCAGTCATATATATCCCGTCTGGAAAAAAGAATAATAAAAAGACTAAAAAAAGAAATC
>CAYYWR010000301.1:0-2439 GCA_964474145.1 uncultured Syntrophomonadaceae bacterium | reverse complement strand
AATAAATATTAATAGTGTTGCCTTGCTGGTGTTTCAGGCTTAAGTTTACAAAAAAAAGGACCCTTATTCAACGGGCCCGTTTTCGTCTGTTGCAGCGGTTTCTCGCTTTGCTTGAGCAACTTGAGATGCATAAGCGGAGAATTTTAACCAGCTCATAAGAATTTCCCTCAATAAGTGTTTCCCCCAATAAAAGCGTTAAGGTTAGAGCTTAGCTCTAACCTTAACGCATTAAACCTCGCATCTTTGTATGGGCAGCGAATCACCCTGCATCAAACCTCGCACTTTTAAGGACGGCGAATCATCCTGCATTAAACCTCGCACGATTTAGGATGGAGGGTCATCCTGCATTATGTATTTACATTTTAAATAAAAACAGCAAATGTGTCAAACCAGGTTCAGGAGCCGCATTGGCTCCTATTTTTTTAGGTAGAGAACACTGCCTGTTCATGTTATAATTATAAAAATAGAAGAAAGAAAAACTTGCCGAAAATAGACATGCCCATAAAGTGGCTGATGCAAGAAAGGCCCATGGATTGGATGGAACGAGAACAGAGAAAACCACCTTATAGACCAGGGGCGACCTGTAAGCGCAGTATTTATGCTGGCGGAAAGACGTTATGCTGCGGCGGGAATTAGAAAGTTCATAGAAAGTTCATAGGGAGTTTATAGAGAGTTCATTATGGAGGGATTTATTTATGGTAGAATATTCATCTGAAGAATATTTGTCAGCTGAAGAGATAGCTGAAAGGGCCAGGGTGGACCTCTATACTGTAAAAGAACATATGAAAAAATATCCTGATTTATTTACATGGAAGCAGGAAAACAACAATACTTTATACTCTATCAAGTCTGTAGAAATAATTAAGCAAATAGAGGCATCACAAAATTCCCCCTGGTGGGAAAAAATCTTCAAAAATTTCAGAAGCTGTAGTGGTGATTAACAATGGTATGCTACAATGCTACAGAAAAATTGTCATTAAACAGGATCTGCCGCAAGGATAGAGGGGGATAGAGGGGGGGGGCCATCCAGGAGAGCAGAGGGGAGGCCAGCTTCCATTTCTAATAAATAAAAAACGCTGTAACCAGAACAGCACAGCGCCTTAATATCTTTGGCAGGGGTGACAGGACTTGAACCCGCGACCTACGGTTTTGGAGACCGCCGCTCTGCCAGTTGAGCTACACCCCTATTTTAAAATGCTTATATAAAATGTCTTAAAATGTTCGAACTATATTATAAACAAATTAGAATCAGTTGTCAATGGAAAAAGAGATTACAGCAGATTACAATGCTATTTTTGTGAGCAGTAACTGTTTATTTCCAAACATAGTTCAGCCAACCTCCAGTCATTCAGGCTGCTACAATTCAAGCTGACGCAATCCAGGCTGACGCAATCCAGGCTGACGCAAATCAGACTGACGCATCTTGCAAAACCAGCCTCTTTATAATAAAATTATGAAAATACCTTTATTATTTGTAAATTAAGGCTTTTAAAGGAGTCAGGGGGTTATTTTTTGAGGGATTTGAGCAATAAGAAAGCTGGCTTTATAGGCTGTGGTTCCATGGGCTCTTCCATGATCAGAGGGTTTTTAAATAATGAGAAGGTTTCCCCGGAAGACATTATGGTTTGTGATATAAGGCAAAGCTGTATTGAAGAACTAAAAAGCAAGTTTAATATTAAAACAACAATTAAGCCCGGGGAAGTTTTGGATTATGCCGGGGTGATTTTTTTAGCGGTGAAACCCCAGGATATGCAAAAGGTCCTGATGGAATTAAAGGAGAATATTTCCCGCAACCAGCTCCTGGTTTCCGTGGCAGCAGGCATAACTATTTCTGATATTTTAGAAATAGCCGGCCCTGATAAAAAGGTAATAAGAGTTATGCCCAATGCCCCCTGCCTGATAGGTTCAGGAATGACGGTTCTTTCTCCAGGGGAAAAGGTAAGTGAAGCTGAGGTGCAGTTTGTAAAAGGGCTTCTGGAGTCCCTGGGGAAAGTAGAAGTTCTGGAGGAAAAATTGATGGATGCAGTAACAGGTCTCAGTGGCAGCGGACCGGCTTATGTATTTACTTTTATGGAAGCCCTGGCCGATGGTGGGGTTAGGGCTGGCCTGCCAAGAAAAACAGCAGTGCTTCTGGCTGGCCAGACAGTGCTGGGAGCAGCTGAAATGATTATAAAAACTGGAGAGCACCCTTCTGTATTAAAGGACAGGGTAACTTCACCGGGGGGCACCACCATAGCAGGCCTCCATGTTTTAGAAAAAGAATCATTTAGAGGAACGGTAATGAGTGCTGTAGAAGCAGCTGCCGGGCGCTCCAGGGAGCTGGGGAAAGAGAAGGAGAAGGAGAAGGAGAAGGAGAAGGAGAAGTAAAGGAAAGAAGATAAATGATAAATAAGCGGAAATAGGATAAATAGGGGTATAAGGGAAAGAAGAAAAGGCAGA
>CAYYWR010000300.1:1385-2460 GCA_964474145.1 uncultured Syntrophomonadaceae bacterium | reverse complement strand
TATGAATCGCATTTGTAATAACCGTTATTTGTCTATTAAACTAGAAGAAGCTCATACTCTTTCGCCTGGCTTTGATGCCTGTGCTCAATATTTTCCCGGCATAAATACTTACCTGGTTGTTATTAATGCTAACAAGAAAGGTAGTTTTGACAACTCCAAGAACAGAAGGTGTAATTTTACGATTGCTCACGAACTTGCTCATATTTTTCTTGGCCATCTTGAAATCCCAGATGAATTGAAATCTAAGGAGCAGAGGGACTATGAAAACCTGGAAGCTGATGAGTTCGCCGGCAGGCTACTTGTTCCGGAGAAGTTGCTGCTAAGCTGTAATTTTAATTCAAAATTCAATGTAGCCAAGGAGTTTTTGGTATCAAACCAGGCTTTATATAAAAGGATTAACAATTTAAAAATGCTAGAGATGTACCAGTCGTTGCAAAAAGATAAAGTGTGTATCTTTTGTGGGAATGCGGATATTTCCCTGATAGCCGAGCATTGTGCCATTTGCGGCTGCGTTTTAAGTGAAGAGAATACCCGGGGGGTCAGGCGAATTGTTTATAGTGGCCCTGAGGTAAACAGTGAGGACCGGTTAGACCAGTGCCTGGTGTGTGAGAGCGAAGAGGTTAGCAAAAGGGCTGTCTATTGTAAAATTTGCGGGAATTATTTGTACAACATCTGTGGCAATGAAAGCATTTATATCCAATGCTTTCATGTGAATAAGAGTGCTGCTGGCTACTGTGAAATATGCGGGTCCAGGACAAATTTTATAATTTCAGGGTTTTTAACTCCCTGGAGAGTGGAGAAAAGGGAGTATATTAGAAGGCAAATTCTTTAATTTAAATCGGGAGGGAGATAATTGATTTATAACGACGGAGTAGAACTTGACAAAAACATGACGGTGACTATTTGTCCGCGCTGCGAGAATGAACAATTTGTCGACAATTCTGATCATTGCCGGATATGTGGGCTTTCAGCCAAGAACACATGTGAGGGTTATTATGATGAAATGATTGAAACGTATATTGTGCATAATTGTTCGGGCAATGCCAGGTTTTGTGAGTATTGCGGCCAAGCCACG
>CAYYWR010000300.1:0-1375 GCA_964474145.1 uncultured Syntrophomonadaceae bacterium | reverse complement strand
GATAACTACTGATGTCGATGACGACGAGGAGCTTCCCTTTTAAGCTTATTGCCCCAGGAGGGCGCTTATAGCAAAAACTCTGATCCTGTACAGGTGTAATAAACTCTATGGGGAAGTTTGCTTTTCAGGTAAGCGTAAGAGTCTATCCCTGTGCAGTGGCAAAGCCCTATAGTGTTGATATTTAATTCTTTGATTTTTTCTACCGTTTCTATTAATTCTTGCTCCCGGGCATTAAGCAGGTGGGTCCCCCCTAAAACAGCATAAATATTATCCTCTGTTAATGATTTTATATATTCCAGTGTGTTTATTATCCCCGTATGTGCACAGCCCAGAATTACTACCAGCCCTTTGGGGGTTTTGATAAATAAAGCCTGCTCATCTCGGAAGCTGTCCGGGATATATTCATTCTGGTTGTTCAAGGTGTAGAACCCATCATTTTTTTTAACTTCTGGTATCTCCCCGGTCAGGTAGATGTTTTTTTCTATTTCTACAGGTTCTTTATTCAAGATTATTTTTATACTGCTGTGTAAAGAGTCCTTTATGGAAGCTGGCATCCCTATTTCTTTGTAATGGTTGTTGCTTTTTTTATACTTTTCCATAAAAACTCCCTGGTGGGCTCTAATTGTCAGGGGCATTTTCCCAGGTATACTCCCGGGTATGTCCCTGTCAATTAATCTCTTCAGCCCCCCGGTATGGTCATAATGCCCGTGGGATAATACAATAGAGGAAATATCATTAAGATTAATGTTTAGCAAGGAAGCATTGTGATGCAGGGACATGCCCTGCCCGGTATCAAATATAATACTCTTGTTATCGGCCTGTATGTGAAAGGACAGCCCATGCTCTCCCAAAAGGCTCCTGTCTTTAACTGTATTCTCTACCAGTGTGGTAATCTTAAGCTCCATTTTGTTTTCCCTTCTATCTCATTTTCCCTTTCAGGTCAGCCATTTTATTCTTGCTCCTTTTCCTCCTGGGGGTCGTTCATTTTTAACATTAACCACTGGTTGTTTTTGGTTAAAACTAAAACATAACCACCCTTTAGCTTTCCCCCCAGGAGAGCCATGGTCAACTTATTAGTTTTTTTGTCCATTAGTTTATAATAGCCCTTGTCCCAGATGCTGACTATTCCGGCGCCATAATTTCCCTCTGGGATAACTCCTTCAAAATCAATGTACTCCAGGGGGTGATCTTCTACTTCTATTGCAAGTCTCCTGATTCCTTTAACCAGGGGAGGTCCTTTGGGGATTGCCCAGCTTTTCAATACTCCTTCCATTTCCAGGCGAAAATCCCAGTGCAACCTGCTGGCGTGATGCTCCTGCATAAAGTGTCCCCTTTGTCAAGACAAAGATTTTAATTTTTTAAGTGAACCAGATAT
>CAYYWR010000299.1:0-2523 GCA_964474145.1 uncultured Syntrophomonadaceae bacterium | reverse complement strand
ATTCAAGGCGACTTAGAAGTGTTTCCACACTATCTCCTGGGGAGGCCAGTGTTGCCCCACAGGAAACTGTTATTAAAGGACTGCCGCTAATGCTGCCAGTGTTTAAATAGTTGTGGCCAATACTGTCACTGAAACTATCACTGCTACTGTCACAATCAATGTCACTGTCATTTTTAAGGGCAGTGTTTTCTGCCAGCAGGTGCAGTTTTCCTGTTACTTTTTCCAGTCCTTTTATATCAACGGATGGAAAAACAGCAGCAAATTCCTCGCCGCCCCAGCGGGCAATCAGGTCCTCACCTCTGAGGGCACCCTGGAATGTCCTGGCAAGCCTTTTCAGGACATTATCCCCCATATGATACCCGAATCTATCGTTAAACTCCTTAAAGTTATCAATATCAAAGAGAGCAACCCCGAAAGTTATTCCCGAAGTATGATATTCACTGAGTTGAACATGGAGATAGGACTGGAGATACTGTCTGCTGGGAATACTGGTCAGCGGGTCATACATGGCAAACTGCTTTGACTCCTCTACCCGTTTTATGGCAGAAACTGTTTCTTCAACAGCATGGTAGAGTTCTTCTGGTTTAATGGGCTTGGAAACGTAACCATCCATGCCCGCCTCAATAAATCTTTCCCGGTCTCCCTCCATGGCGTATGCCGTCATGGCGATGATGGGGAGGTGGTCCCCTGTTTTCTTTTCCCATTTCCGTATCCGCCGGGTAGCTTCTACGCCGTCCATTTCGGGCATCTGTATATCCATCAGCACCAGGTCAAAAGTGCGAAAATACAGGATTTCCAGGGCACTTATGCCATTATCCGCAGGAGTAACGTTCCAGCCTTTTTTCTCCAGGAGAACTGTGGCCAGTTTGCGGTTAATGGGCTTATCTTCTACCAGGAGTATTTCCAGCTTCCTTCCCTTTTCCCGCAGTATCTGGTCCAGGGATCCTGACTTACGTGCTTTTTGTGGGGCTAGCACCTCAGTTTCCCAGGCCACTTTCAGGGGCAGACTAAAGGAAAAGGTGCTGCCCTTGCCCAATTCACTTTGCATCTGTATAGTGCCCCCCATCAACTCCACCAGCTTTTTACATATGGCCAGGCCCAGCCCGGTGCCTTCATATTTGCGGCTGCTGGAGGCATCTACCTGGGTGAAGCTCTGGAAGAGACTGTCCTGTTTTTCCCTGGGAATACCTATACCCGTATCGCTTACAGAAAAGCGCAGGTTAACCCGACCCTTTCCATGAGTTTCGGGGGCTTTTTTTTCTTTGTTGACGGATAGCCTGACAAACCCCTCATCAGTAAATTTCAGGGCGTTGCCCAGAAGGTTTACCAGAACCTGCCGGATCCGGGCCGGGTCGCCATATACTCTATCTGGCAAATCCTCCTGGATAAACTTGTGCAGGTCCAGTTCTTTTTCCTGGGCCCGCAGGGTAAAGGCAGAAACCGTTTCTTCAACCAGTCTCTTCAGGTTGAACTCTTTCTCTGTTATTTCCAGGCGGCCCGCCTCTATCTTGGAAAAGTCCAGGATATCGTTAATCACTGTTAGCAGGGAGTCGGCAGAGCTTTTTATCATTTCTGCATAGTCCTGGTGCTCAAGGCTGATATCAGCAGTGCACAGCAAATCGGCCATGCCCATGATTACGTTCATGGGGGTGCGGATTTCGTGGCTCATGTTGGCCAGAAAATCACTTTTGGCCTGGCTGGCATCTTCTGCTTTTTTCTTGGCCTCCTCCAGCTGGCGGTAGAGTTTTTCCATTTCTGTATTTTTTTGCTCCAGCTCCTTGTTGTAGTTCTTAATTTTTTGTTCTGCACTATTTTTTTCAAAGGCGCTTACCAGGATACCGGCAATTACCTGGAGAAAAGCAATGGTTTCCTCCCTCCAGGTTTGATTTACTCTGACCGAATCAAAACCGAAAAAACCCATAAGCCTGTCTTTACTGCGAAGGGGCAAAACCAAAAGGGATTTAATGTCCTGGCGCTGAAACTCTTTCCTTTCTGCCTCCGCTTCTACTGGTAATTTATCTACATCAAGAATATGTATATAATCATCCTTTTGAAAACGCTCCGCAAACCAGGGCAAGCTTTCTACCGGCTGGTTTTGTATTATATCTATCTGGGGCTGAATGCCTTCAGCACACCATTCGTGGGTATTGCTCTTGTGCTGCCCGTCTAAAGAGAACTGATAGATATAGCTGCGATCTACCTTAAAGAATTTTCCTGTTTGCTCTAATGTATAGTTTATCCCTTGGTCTATTTCTTCCGAAGGAAGATTTATGAATTTGGATAAAATAGATGACACCATTCTTTCAAAATGATAGCGGTAGTTAAGAGCTTCCTCCGCTTCCTTGCGCTGGGTAATGTCTATAAAGGAAGCAGTTATGCCCACAGGTGTGCTTTTTTGGTCATAGACTATGGATGAAGCAACAAGCAGATCACGAAGCTCTCCATCAGCCCTGATGGCATCTAATTCATCAATGTGGCTACTGCCTCTAATCAGGGATTCCATTATCTTCGCTGCCTTTACTC
>CAYYWR010000298.1:0-2554 GCA_964474145.1 uncultured Syntrophomonadaceae bacterium | reverse complement strand
CGAACGGGAGGTGAGCATGCGGTATGGTTCTCGGGTTCCTTTTGTTACCAGGTCATCAATTAATACGCCAATATAGGCGTCGGACCTTTTGACTATAAAAGGTTCTTTCTCCTTTATCTTCAGGGCCGCATTTATTCCTGCCACTATGCCCTGGGCAGCTGCTTCTTCGTATCCCGAGGAGCCGTTCACCTGTCCGGCAAAATACATTCCCTCCAGGTGCCTGGCCTCCAGGGTTAGATTTAACTGTTTAGCATCTATACAATCGTATTGAATGGCGTAACCCGGCCGGATAATTCTAAGATTTTCCAATCCCGGGATGGTTTTAAGCATGGCCCACTGGACATTTTCCGGCATACTGGTGTACAGACCCTGGACATACATTTCCCGGGTATGCCACCCTTCCGGTTCTAAAAATAACTGGTGTTTATCCTTTTCAGGGAATCTTATTATTTTATCTTCTATGGAAGGACAATACCTGGGGCCTGCTCCTTTAATTTCCCCGGAAATTAAAAGTGATTTTTCTAAATTTCCCTTTATTACTTCATGGGTTTTTTCATTAGTATATGTTAGCCAGCAAGGTATCTGCTCTTTTGGATACTCAGATATTTTTTCAAAAAAAGAAAACTGCATTTTCTCCTTACTCTCAGGCTGTATCTTCATTTTATTAAAATCAACATGATTTTTACTCACCCGGGGGGGCGTAGTTGTTTCAAAGCGAAAAGTAGTAAATCCCATTTTCTCCAGGTGTTCTGATATTTTAGTGGCAGACATCTGTCCCTGGGGACCGCTGCTAATCCTTCTTAACCCTATCAAAACCTGAGATCTTAAATATGTTCCCGAAGTTATAATCAAAGCTCTGGTGATATATTTTGCCCCTGTATCAGTAATGACCCCCCACACTTTTCCTTCCTTTGTTATAACCTCTTCAACAATCCCCTGTCTTACATCCAGATTTTCTGTTTTTTCCAATACTTTTTTCATCTTTCGGTGATATCTTTCCTTATCAGCCTGTGCCCTTAAAGCCCTTACTGCAGGCCCCTTTTTGGTATTCAACATCCTTATCTGTATGAAGCTGCGGTCAATATTTCTGGCCATTTCTCCTCCCAGAGCGTCAATTTCTCTGACCAGATTTGACTTTGCCGGACCGCCTATGGCCGGGTTACAAGGCATGAGGGCAATATGTTCCAGGCTAATGGTAATCATCATGGTTTTACAACCCATCCTGGCAGAGGCCAGGGCTGCTTCACAACCGGCATGGCCAGCTCCTACCACTACTACATCGTATTCTCCCGCCAAATAGTTCATTTATCTAACTGCCTCCTCTTACTTGCCTATACAAAACTCGCTGAATATTTTATTTAATATCCCTTCACCCAGGTTTTCCCCGGTTATTTCTCCCAAAGCCTCCCATCCTCTCCTCAAATCTATAGTTATCAGGTCTAAAGGTATATCTGCTTCTATTCCCTGCAGTGCTTCTTTCAATCTGGCTCTGGTTTTTTCCAGAGAATCTTTTTGCCTGCTGTTATTAATAAGTATTGATTCTGCCGGGGTAATATCCCCCCTGAAAACCTGGCTTATTATTTTTTCCTCCAGTTCTTTTATTCCCCTGCCATATATAAAAGAAGATTTAATGACCGGAATTTGGTCTGCCACCTTCTGGAGCAGTTTCTGTATTATTATTTTTATTTCCTCTTGCATTTCATGCAGTCTTCCTTTATCTACAAGATCAATTTTATTTACAATAATTATGATATTATTTTTATTTTTTAACATCCCCATTATAGCTTTATCTTCTTCTTCAATTCCTTCTTTTGCATCTACTACAAGCAAAACCAGCTGGCTTTCTCTTACTGCATTTTCTGCCCTCTCCACTCCTATTTTCTCTACTACATCTTTTGTCTTTCTAATACCTGCCGTATCCATAACCCTCAAAGGCACTCCCCGGATATTTATAAACTCCTCCAGCACATCCCTGGTAGTACCGGGTATCTCCGTTACAATGGCCCTCTTCTCTTTCAATAGGGCATTTAAAAGGGAAGATTTCCCTACGTTAGGTTTTCCAATAATAGCTGTTTTGAGACCTTCTCTAAATATTATTCCATCGTCTGCTGTTTCCAGTATTTCTTCTATTTCTTTTACCATTTTCTCAATATTACTCTTTACATTATTTACTGTAACTTCCTCAATTTTTTCCTCTGGAAAATCTAAATTAACCTCTACCAGGGCCAACAGACTAACTATTTTTTCCCTCAGGCCTTTTATCCTTTGGTACAGGTTTCCTTCTACCTGTGAGACTGCTATTTCCCTGGCTTCATCAGTTTTGGCCCTTACTATATCCATAACAGCCTCTGCCCGGGTCAGGTCTATACGGCCATTTAAAAAAGCCCTCTGGGTAAACTCTCCCCTTTCAGCCATCCGGGCTCCTTCTTTTAAACATAATTCCAGTATTTTTTTCAAGGGTATTATCCCACCATGACAATTGATTTCTACAACATCTTCCCTGGTATATGTATAAGGAGCATACATAAAGCTAACTAAAAACTCATCTATTATT
>CAYYWR010000297.1:0-2574 GCA_964474145.1 uncultured Syntrophomonadaceae bacterium | reverse complement strand
GAACTCATGAACTCATGAACTCATGAACTCATGAACTCATGAACTCATGAACTCATGAACTCATGAACTCAAGTCCCTGGCGATTATACCCTCCAGCGTCATTTCCCGGACGCCTGGAAAAGCCGGGAGGCTCTTTCCGGTTCCGACCGAGCAGTGCCCGTGCCCTTATATGGTGTAACTTTTAAACTGGGAAAGACCGGGAGGCTTTCCAGTTCTGACCAAGCAGCCATATTTTTTTTACTGATTTATAGTAAACTCCATTTTGACGTTTTTTGATAACACGGTGCCGTCTTTAGCATTCAGGTCTTTTGTCCATAAAGTATAAGTCTCACCTGGAGTGTAATCCCTGACCGGCATGACATATATTTTTCTATCTATATCTTGATACCTCTGATAATAAAACATGGAAATAAGCTGTCCGAATTTATCAGTAACATATATGTTCCGTTCTTGGATAGTGCTTATATCCAGTGTTTTATTGAACTCGATTGTCCAGGTTTTGTTTTTTGGAACATTAAATTGAGGAGTCCATGGGTTCCATTCTATTGGGTCTCCAGCTTGCGTAAAATATACTGCAGCTGTCTTATCTGCGTCCATAGTCACAGTAATGGTTGCTTCGGTGTGCTCTGTACCGTCTATTACCCACTTCTCAAACTGCCAACCTTTTGCTGGTGCAGCAGTTAGGGTGACATCTGTATCTTGATAATAGTTATAAGCTCCAGGAGCAGGATAGGTAGTACTTTCTCCTTCTATCGGCTTGATAGTAAGTGTACGCATAATCCCGATACCCTGAGCAGCAATTTCTAGAAGGGCTTCAGAAATTGTAAGTACTGGAATCTCTGCATCTTTGATTCGCTGCAAATGCCCTTCAAAAAGTTCTGGTGTGGTATCATAAAATCCAGGATTGTTTGCAACTCGGTGATAGACAAGTATTAACCACGTACGATCCTGTTTTGCTTTTTGTACCCAAAAAGCTACTTCTTCCGGGGTTGTGTTTGACAAGATATTCTGCACCTTGAGGCCGGCTACATCAAAATTATCCCTGGAGTTATAGCCGATATCAACTGTCCGGTGCACCTGGTAATGCTCCATAATCGCTTCTATAACATCCTGGTTATATGCCCCGTAAGGGGCAGCGAAATACTTGGCAGGAACGTGGAGTAAATCTTCCAGGAAACGTTTTGATTCAACCAGTTCATCTGTAAGTTCTCCCGGGGTAAGCGTGGTAAGGTCTGCGTGGGTGACAGAATGTGAGCCGATCTCATGGCCGGCGTCAATAAAGAGTTGGATTAACCCTTTTGGCCCTGGCACGTACGGGTTTTCGATAAAGGTAGTAGCATAGAATTGATTTGACTTGTAACCGAACCCCTGCATAATGGGCAACGCAGTTTCTGTATTTTCCTCCCAGCCGTCATCAAAAGTGATGGTTAAGATACCGCGGTCAAATCCTTCGGGGCTGTAGGGTTGAATAAGATAATCATCGGTAATCAAGTAGCCGTCTTGGGCTATAAGGTGATAAGCCGTAATAGATACACCGTGGTTGGGCATGGTAAAGGTAGCCCGGTATTCTCTCCAGCCGGCCGAGGCCGGCGCGTTTGGCAAGCCAATATATTCAATTGTATCAGATCCAGTGTGAACAGCCAAGACGACCTTACTTTCAACATCCGAACGATAATAATTGCTAAACTGATAATCGGCACCGGGGGTAAGTTCAACCGGGGTAAAAAACCATTTTGCATCCCCATCCACATAGTCACTAACAACGACACTGACGCTACGGCTACCGATATGCCCTTCGTTCAAATAATTAAATACGGCGGTGTTCTCACCCCAGGAACTTGTATGCCAGCCAACCGGCTGGTCCGGGATATCCTGCTGCGCTATTTCTAAAGAAGGATTCTGTATAGGATTTGGCACAGGAGCATCCTGGTAAGGGAAATTTTCGTCTCCCAATCCGGTAATAACCCCGGGGGGTTTTTTCAGCAAATCACGGATTTGCTGTTCGAAGTTGGGATCCTGGTTGTGGGTAATACTACCGGCATCTATTGGCGTGCTTATAGCCAATATAGCCAGCACCAGTAACGGCACTAACCACAGGCTTACCTTTCTTGGACTCATCATATTCCCCTCCTTATGAAAAATTATTTGCTAGGCGGTACAGGGGGACGGTTCTCTTGCTTCATTGGCGCGCAATTCAAGACCCGTCCCCGGCTTGCGATGCCCGGCCTGGAGGTAAATCATCTGCTGAAAATCATATCCGCCACTTATACGCAACATGCATACCAATAAGTTAAGTGACTGTCAAGTAATGGATTAACTCCTTAACACTGGCTATTCGGGCTGACACCTTTAATATTTCTCTTAATCTTGGCATCTCCTTGATTTCCTTTAGCTGGCCCTCCAGTTCATCCTTATACTCACCATAGTCCTCTAAATCAGCTGAAAAACAGTGAATGCTTTTTTTTAATTCTTCTCTACCTTCCTCCCTACCTTCTTCCCTACCTTCTTCTCTACCTTCTTCCCTACCTTCTTCCCTACCTTTTATCCTGCCTTTTTCCTCTACCACCGGATCAT
>CAYYWR010000296.1:0-2592 GCA_964474145.1 uncultured Syntrophomonadaceae bacterium | reverse complement strand
GCTCCCAGCCTTCTGGATATGGCAGAAGCTCCCCCTATGCCTATGGCTCCTCCCAAAGCAGTCACCAGCATCTGAACAGGAAAAGCTATAGAAAGGGCCGCCACGCCCAAAGTGCCCACTCCCCTGCCTATATAGATGGCATCTACAACATTATACAGTGCCATAACCAGTAAACCTACAGTTGCTGGAACACTTAAATTAATTAGTAGCCTGGGGATACTTTCTTTTCCTAGCTGCTCGCTCTGCTGCTTCATAAAATTCCTCCTGCTTACCAAATCTATTGCTTAAATTTCATTTTTAGAATCTTCATCATGTTATAACACAATGGAGTTAACAAATCCATAGAAAGGGGGTATAAAAAATTATGGGGTATTTAATGTTTAGTTTTTGGTTTATGGTAATACACACGGCTGCATACGTTGCTGCCGGAGTAATTGCCTTAAAAATAAGTAAGGATATTTATGAAGGAAAAGGCCGGTTTGCAGATTTTTTAAGGGATATGTCAGACCCCGGAGAAAGCAAACATGTTCAAAAGTTTTTTCTTCCCGCCCAACTCCTGAGAGGGCTTTTAATGTCAATTGCACTCTATCCTGTTTTAGGCCTGCTAGGGGATCTTTCCTTCGGACTACGGTTTTTGTTTTGGGCAGGTCTTATGCTAATTTATACGGAAATTTCCAGTGCAGTACCCTTTCCTACAAACATCGAGGGTTTCGTTTACATGAAGCATCGCTATCTGAAAACACCTAAAATATGGAAGTTTTGGTTGGAAATTATTATTTATAGTGTTCTGTTCGGACTCCCGGCCGCTGCGGCTGGTAAGGAATCTTCTCAGAAGTGCCATTGTTAAAAAACAAGTTGATAAAACCGCTGTAGATGTCTTCCAGGTAGATCATTCCACCAGTATTAAAGATACGCAGTCCAATGGCGGGTTTTTGAGCTTCCGGGCCTGCACAATAAAAGGAAAACTGTCCCGGCAGACCGCTTAATTCTTAGTTTCTGCAAATATTTATTTATTATTTAGAATTACTTTTGGAACTTCTTTTTAATTATTGCGCTAATTTCTGCTAATTCAGCCAGCTTTTGCACTTCTGAAAGGCCGGCTTTTTGGGCTGGTGCGTACTCAAACCTATTAGAATTTGATAACCCGAAGGCTTTGCAGGATAACAGCTCCAGTAACGTGAATAGCTCCAGCAACGCCGATTTGCCAGAAATAGATTATTAATTCTTCAGGGGTGTAATCCTCCACCCGGCAGGTGGAGGACTGCACTTGCTTTAAAAAATACCGTAAAACCGATTTATATCCTCCCGGTGTTCCTTCTGCAAATATGAGAACAGCTCTTTTCCTTTTTGGATGAATTCTTTTTGGCTGATAAATGTTTTTACTGCATCATGATAGTTTTCACCCTGGTAGAGGACTTCTTTTTCCATGGAGGTAAGGTCCCACCTGAGCAGCGTGTAAGTGTTATGGCTGCAGATGCAGGCAGCTTTTTCTATGCCTTCCAGTTCCGGGGGCGGGTCCTGGAATATGTTTTCCAGAGGTCTTTCTACCGGCAGGTCCAACTTCTGGCTGAAGAGCTGGATGCTGCTTTTTCCTGTGCTGGAGGTGCAGGTTAACTGCTCCACATTTTCCAGGTGAATGTAAAAGTAAAAACAAGCAGCGGTAGTCACTTCTTTGCTGCTGAGCTTTTCGTATTCTTTTTTGGCTGCTTTTTTATCAATTGTGTCCACGTCCGGGAACATTTCTGTGTTTTTATAACCGGGAAAGGTTTTTTTACCGCAGGTGATGATAATGGTGCACTGACTTGGTTTAAATGCTCGGATGAACCAGCCAGAGCTGTTACTGATGCAGAAGTCTTTATAAAGGGGAATGGATGCAAAATATTTCTGGTGCTGGGAGATGATGCAGCAGGCAATCTCGTAGTCTTCTAAGACTATACTACAGCTGGGGATAACATTAAACACGGCACTCCTCCTTTGATATGGGTTTTTTATATAATGACACGAAAAATATTTTACTACTTTTCCCTGTAAAGGTCAAGGGTTAATTTGAAAGCCGGCTAGGGCCTGCTGGCTTTCAAATTATCCTTTTACTCTTTAAAGGCTTTAATAGCTTCCCTGTAATGCCGTTATTATCTTTGTTGGGAACCATAATTACCTTAACTATTATCCCCGGGCTCTAAGCATTTTTTTTGTCCATTTTTTATCTAAATTAAAACATATTAGAAATGTTTTGCCAGTTTGTTTGCTCATTAAAAAACCCAGCAGTTAATGCTGGGCTTTACAGTCTTTTTTTCTTCATGGGTCAAGTATATCATGGTCTTTTTTTTGGTCGATGGTTTAGGGTACTGATTTTTAAAGGCATCATGTTCAATTAAGTCTAAAACACAGCGCAGGTCCAAATCTGAAAAACTGGTCCCTGCTTTCACTGCATCTATTTTTGCCACCTCAAAGGTTTCTTCGGGAAGATAAAAGGTTATGGTAGCCCTGTTCATTTTTGTCACATCCGTTTACCTGTAATCCTATGGGTTGTTTATTGTTATGTCAAGCCTCCCAGGGCATAAAAAAGCTGACGTATGAAATTCTATGAAAAAA
>CAYYWR010000295.1:0-2604 GCA_964474145.1 uncultured Syntrophomonadaceae bacterium | reverse complement strand
TCTTTAAGGTTATTGATCTCTTCTAATATATCCCTGCCCATTTCCCTGGCCAAAACCTTTCCCTGGATTAACTCCGCTCCCATGCAAAAACCTCCTACGCCAGTTTAATAATCCCTTTCTTTATTCTATACTGTCCTTAAAAAACCTTTTTCCCTTCAGGAATATATTTTATAATAGCGGAACCATGCATAATAACAAACTCCAACAGCATTATCCCTGGACAGCTCAGGACTGGTAAAAATAAGCTCTCCCTCTTTAAAACTGTTTGACATATAATTTCTGATAAAACGGTTAGAAGCCACTCCTCCTATTACTAAAACCTTCCTTAACCCTGTTTGCGCCATGGCTTCCTTCAATATATAGAGCAAAGATTTTGAAATGGCTATTTCCATGCCCCTGGCCAATTCCTGGGGCTTACATCCCCTGGCCAGCTGCCTTTCTGCAAAAGTCAGGGGCCCGGAATAGCTGACCTGACATCCCTTCACCGATACAGGTATATCCAGGGGGCTGGTGCTCTTTAGTGCCAGTTCCTCCAGATGGGGCCCGCTGGGAAAAGGAAGTCCCATCTCAACCCCTATCCGATCAATAAACTGGCCCAGGGCAAGATCTGAACTTCCTCCAATCTTAATAATATGGAAATTGTAATTATGCCGGGTCACCTCCAGCAGTTCAGTAGTCCCCCCGGAAATATGAAGGGCCAAAAAGTTTTCAGGCTTTACTTCTAGAGGAAATAAAGCTGACCATAAGTGACCCTCCTGATGGGTAACAGGATAAAAAGGGACATTCAATAATCCTGAAAAAGCCTGACCGTATTTTTCCCCTGCTTTAAAGACCGGCATATAAGAGTCGGCAAAAGGCCTGGGCCTGACGCTGGCACTTATGGCCAGGGTGTTTTTTAAGGGAATATCCCCCCTTATTTTCTCTACCAGGCAAGCCATATTATGCAGGTGCTGAAAAACAGCATTTGACTGCCTCAAACCTCTTTCCCCCGGCTTGACTTCCAGCAATACTGTTTTACTGGCAACCAGCTTTTTGTCCCGGTCAATAACCGCCAGGGAGGTAGTATAGCCACTGGTGTCAATACCTAATATATACAGGAATTATCACCCCCATCCTGTTATACTGTTATACTGTTATACTGTTATACTGACATCCTGACATCACTTCTTTTTTGTTTGCATTTTCCAGTAAGGCTAGATGGCACTTTTCCCGCTGGATATATTGTCCAGAACACCGTTAATAAAACTAGCTGATTCTTCACCCTGATATACTTTAGCCAGCTCAATAGCTTCATTTATAGAAACAGCTGAAGGGATGTCCTCCCTGAACTTTATTTCATATACTGCTAACCTGAGCAAACTTCTGTCTACCCCGCTTAGCCTGTAGATACACCATTTTTTCAAGTAGACCTTAATACAGTCATCAATATATGCTTTTTCCTTCAGGCAGCCCATGACAACCTGAGCAACATATTCTTTTTCGCGGGGAGAAAGCTCTCCCTCCTGGGAAAAATCTTCACTGTCAAAATCAAAAGAATCTCCCTTCCCCAGCATTTTATTTAAAGCCAGCTCAGGCTCACTGTCACCCATATCAATTTGAAATAATGTTTTAAAAGCTATTTCCCTGGCCAAACGACGACTCACTTTTTTACCCTCCCTAAATGAAAAACCACCCAGGCGGTGGCATTGCTACCATTTATTTATTTATTTATTAATTTTAGGTGGCCATAACCGACTTAAAAAATCATTCCAATTCTGGCTCTTTTCTAAATGAGAGCCTATGTACACACCAATCAGTATAAAGACCAGCAGAAATAAACCCTTAAAAAAACCATACCTTAAAAACAAAAAGCCAATAAACAGACCTGCCACGGCACCTATAATTTTACCCATATTTGACATGAATAATTCATACCAGTTTTTTTCTTCCATGTTAACATCTCTCCTCAACCTGCAAAGCTCTATAAAACCTTAAAAAACATATTCCATCATAACTGTTATACATAACTGTTATACATAACTGCTATACATAACTGTTATACATAACTATTATAACTCTTAAAACTTATCTCATCATGAATCTTTAGCGGTAACCCTATCTACTAAAACCTTAACCACCGGGACAGTAATCCCTGTCATTTCTTCAATATGCTCTTTTATAGTTTTCTGTAACTTTTCAATCATTTCAGGGATAATGGTTTCAGGGATAACGGTAATTTTAAGCATTATATTTAATCCATCCTGACCTGTAGCGATTTTAGTTTTAATTTCATTTATTTCCCTGTGCCCCCTGATAACCCGCAGCACCATACTTTCTATGGCGGAAAAGGAAATCCTTATTTCCCCGTGATAGCCTCCCTGGGAAGCAAACCTGTCCAGCTTACCCCTGCTAAAAGACCCGGCAAATACAATCAAAGAAACTATAAAAAACAGAATGCCTAAAACTACAAAAATATTATTACCATAGAACATTTCCAGGCCTGTCCGAATGCTGGCTATGGGAACTAAAGGAACTGCCACCGCTATTAAAGCTATTGAAACAGCTAAAAGAAAAAGGGATATAAGAGCCAGAATAAATCTCTCTTTACTTTTCACAGTTTAGCCT
>CAYYWR010000294.1:0-2608 GCA_964474145.1 uncultured Syntrophomonadaceae bacterium | reverse complement strand
TATGCTCCTCTTCCTTGGCCAGGGAAATCACATTGAGATCTTCAACTCCCAGTTCCTCCAGGGCTTTCAGGGCAGCCTTTAGCTGTCCTTTACCCCCGTCTATAAGCATAAGCTCCGGTAATGGAGTAAACCTGGCCTTTTCCAATTCCAGCAGGCCCTCCTTTAGCTCCCCTTCCTCCCGAAGGGCTCCCTTAACCCTCCTGGTGATGGCTTCCTGCAAAGCCCCGTAGTCATCGGGGCTTTGCAGGCCCTTGACTTTAAAACGGCGATAGTTACTCCTCAGGGGAATCCCCCTTTCAAAAACTACCATAGAAGCTACTATACCCTTTCCTTGAATATTGGATATGTCAAAGCCTTCTATCCTGTGGGGCACTTTGACCAGGCCCAGTTCCCGGGCCAACTCTGCCAGGAGCTGTCTCCTTTTTTCCTCCTGATGAAGTTCTTTTTCCAGGTGTAAGCGGGCATTTTCCCCGGCCATGTCCAGTATTTCTTTTTTTATGCCCCTGCGGGGCTGGTGAAAGGTAACTTTAGAACCCCTTACCTGGGAAAGCCAGCTTTCCAGAACCTCTTTTTCCTGAACCTCACCAGGAACCAGGATTTCCCGGGGTATCAGGGAAGCACTGCTGTAATACTGCTTAATAAAAGCCGTTATTATCTCCCCTGGCTCCATTCCCTCTGTATTGGTAAGGGTAAACTGCTCCCTGCCGATAATTTTACCCTCCCGAATCAGAAAAACCTGCATACAGGTTTCCTTTTCCCCCTGCCCGCAACCTATTACATCGTGGTCTTTTAGCCGGGGGGATACTACCTTCTGCCGGGATATCACGCTTTGCAGAGCCAGGTGCTGGTCCCTCAAGGCAGCCGCCTTTTCATACTCCATTTCAGCCGAAGCCTTGCCCATGTCCCCTTCTACCTTTTTTAAAACCTGGCCCTGCCTGCCCTCCAGAAAGAGTAGAAGACCCTTGACTATTGTTTCATAATGCTCCCAGGACACATTTCCCTGGCAGGGAGCCAGGCAATATTTCATATGGTGGTTCAGGCAGGGCCTTTCCTTTCCCCTGACCCTGAACTTTTCCTTGCAGCTTCTCAGGGGAAACACCTTTTTCAAGAGCTTGAGGGTATTCCTGAGCCCCCCCACATTGGTGTAAGGACCAAAATAGCGGGACCCATCCTTTTCCAGCTTCCTGGTAACTATTACCCTGGGATAATCCTCCTCCAGGGTAACCTTCAGGTAAGGGTACTGCTTGTCATCCTTCAAGCTGGCATTATACCGGGGTTTATACTGCTTTATGAGGCTGTTTTCTAAAATCAGGGCCTCAATTTCAGAAGCTGTGACAATGTAATCAACATCATCTATATGCTTTACCATAACAGATATTTTGGTCCCTAAAAACCGGCTGTTCTGGAAGTAGGAGCGGACCCTGCTCTTTAGAGATATGGCTTTCCCCACATATATTACTTCTCCCTGTTGATTTTTAAAGAGATAAACTCCTGGTTTATCCGGCAAGTTCAAATTTAGCCCTCCATCTCTTCTTCCCTGATTATCTGGTGCAGCCTTTTTACCTGGAGAACAAAACTCTCCAGTCGGGCTTCCACTACCTGGGGAAATACATTGCCGTCGGTTTCTATGGCTAAAAAGGGCAGGTAGGGCCTCCGGGCAAAAACCCTCCTGGAAACCCGGCTTTTACCCTTCATTTTGGAACTGTCTTCATTAAGGGTTTTGGAAGTTATGGCCTCAGCAATCCTGTTGGGCATACAACCAAAGGGCCCCAGGGCAATAGCCCCGGAAACCTCTTCTACCAGCTCCGCTACGGCCCCGGAGACTGTTAAAATTGCCTCCCCGGTCAAAGCAGGGGCGATCAGGTCTTTTCCTACCTCCATGAGGCCCTTGACGTCTGTAAGGTGGTAATGGTAAAACCCGGAACGGGAAAATATGCTCTTGACATCCTTCTCAATCCAGCGTTTTACAGGCATCCGAACCCTGTTCTTAAAACGTTCCCGGCCTGTAACCTTTCTGGAAATTCCCCTTTGGACCAGGTAGTCCAGATAGTAAATCCACTCATTAAGGGGCGCAACCCGGGTAATAATCCCCTCTTCAGCTAAATATTCTACCAGATTCTGCCGGGAAAAACTGTCGTTGCGCACGTAGATTTCGCCCAGAAGGGTCACAGTGGGTACATCTTTGAGCTTTGCCCGTTTTTTCAGGCCGGATAGCTCTCCCGCTGCCCGCTCCAGTTCCCGCCGGACACCGTTATAGGACTTCTGGGAAAGGGCCTGGGTCACGTTATGGCAAATCTTATGATACAGGGCCAGGGACTCCTCCCGGTCCCTGCCCAGCACCAGGAGAGCACTGTAAATTTCTGAAAGGACATCTCCTATAACCAGTGCCTGCCAGGCCCGAATGGTTGTCCTTGTGCCCAGGCCTCCGTAGCTGTTCTCCGAGGTCAGGGAAAGGGTAGTGACATTATCTATACCAAGTCTTTCCAGCATTAAATTTATATAAACCTGATACTGGCCAAAACGGCAGGGTCCCATAGTATCCGGCATAAAATAAACCAGAACATCATCACTGTTCTCCTGCTCTTCCTGGAGGTGTGACAGGAGGCTC
>CAYYWR010000293.1:0-2631 GCA_964474145.1 uncultured Syntrophomonadaceae bacterium | reverse complement strand
CCACCTCTTTTCTTTACAATCTTATTTACAGCATTTAAATAGGCCTTGGCACTGGCTTCCAGAGTATCCGTGCTAACACCCCTGCCGCTGATGATATGGCCATTATCAGTTAGCCGGATATTAACCTCTCCCAGGGCGTCCTTCCCCCCTGTCACCGCCTTGATGGAATAGTCCATAAGCTTTGTCTTTACTCCTGTAATCCTGTCTATTGTTTTATAGATAGCATCAACGGGTCCTCCCCCACAGGCTGCTTCTTCTATCAGTTCCCCCTCCTTGAGAATTCCTATAGTAGCAGTAGGGCGGAACTTGTTGCCAGTAAAAATCTGAAAATAAACCAGCTGGTAGTACTGGGGAACCTTGTAGAGTTCCTCTTCAATAATGACTTCCATTTCCTGCTCCGAAAGAATTTGCTTTTTATCCACCAGATCCTTGAACCTCTCAAATAAATTTTTCAGTTTATCTTCTGAAACCTGGTAGCCCATTTCCTCTAACTTGTTTTTAAAGGCATGCTTGCCGGAATGCTTGCCAATAACAATTTTATTGTCCAGAAGCCCGATAGACTCAGGCTTCATAATTTCGTAGGTTGATTTCTCTTTTAAGACACCGGCCTGGTGTATACCAGATTCATGGGCAAAAGCGTTTTGTCCCACAACAGCCTTGTTGGGCTGCACCACCATTCCCGTCAGCTTGCTTACCAGCCGGCTGGCCCGGTAAATCTGCTGCTGTGCGATGTTTGTGACAAACCCCTTGTAATAGTCCCTCCGGGTAGCCAGGGTCATGACCAGCTCCTCCATGGCCGTGTTGCCAGCCCTCTCCCCTATGCCGTTAACGGTACATTCCACCTGGGTGGCTCCGTTTTCTATGGCCGCCAGGGAATTGGTCAGGGCCAGACCCAGATCATTGTGGCAGTGGACGCTTATAGTTACCCTGTCAGTGGCGGGAACCCTTTCCCTTATCTGACGAATAAGCTGGCCAAACTGGGAAGGAACCTGGTACCCCACGGTATCAGGCACATTGATAACGGTGGCTCCCGCCTTAATAGCCGTATCTATTACCTGGCAGAGAAACTCCAGGTCGGACCTGCTGGCATCCTCGGCAGAAAACTGTACATCTTCTACAAGTTTTTTGGCGTACCCCACTGCAGAAGCAGCCATCTCCAGGACCTCCTCCCGGCTTTTACATAGCTTGTACTTCAGGTGTATATCGGAAGTAGCAACAAAAGTGTGAATACGGGGACGCCGGCATTCCTGCAGCCCTTCCCAGGCCAGGTCTATGTCCCCCTGCCTGGCCCGGGCCAGGGCAGCAATAACAGGTTCTTTAATGTTTTGGGAAACCTGTTTTATAGCCTCCAGATCCCCTGCCGAAGTAATAGGAAAACCAGCCTCGATAATGTCCACCTTTAATTTTTCCAGATGTCTGGCTATTTCCACCTTTTCCTCGGGGCACAAGTTTACCCCGGGGGATTGCTCCCCATCCCGCAAAGTAGTATCCAAAATTTTAATGGTCCCCGGCATAAGCACTCCTCCTAAGACTTCTTATCAATCCAGCTCATCATGCTCCGCAGTTTTTTGCCCACTTCTTCTATCTGATGCTTCTGGTCCTTTTTATTCAAAGCGTTAAACACTGGCCGGTTGGCCTGATTTTCCAGAATCCATTTCTTGGCAAACTCCCCGTTTTGGACCTCCTCCAGAAGTTTTTCCATTTCCCTGCGAGTTTCCCCGGTGATAATTCTTTTACCGCAGGTCAAATCCCCGTACTGGGCTGTATCGCTAATGGAATAGCGCATCCCGGACAGGCCACCTTCATAGATCAAGTCTACAATGAGTTTCAGCTCGTGAAGGCACTCAAAGTAAGCTATCTCCGGCTGATAGCCGGCAGCCACCAGAGTGTCAAACCCCGCCTTGATGAGCTCCGCAGTACCACCGCACAGGACCGCCTGCTCTCCGAAGAGGTCTGTTTCCGTTTCTTCTTTAAAGGAAGTTTCTATAACCCCGGCCCGGGTGCAGCCTATGCCTTTGGCGTAAGCCAGGCCCAGTTCCCAGGCTTTACCGGTAAAGTCCTGGTGAACCGCCAGCAGCCCGGGGACTCCCGTATTCTCCTGGTAGGTTCGCCTTACCAGATGCCCCGGCGCCTTGGGAGCCACCATGAAGACATCCACATAATCCGGGGGCACTACCTGGCCGTAGTGAATGTTAAATCCGTGGGAAAAAACCAGGGCATTTCCTTTTTCCAGGTAAGGGGCAATAAACTCCAGGTAGACCTTCCTTTGAATTTCATCGTTTATCAGTATTTGTATAATATCCGCTTCTCTGGCCGCCTCCTCTGTCTCCAGAACCTTAAACCCGTCCTCTACAGCTTTTTCCCAGGCCTGACTCTGGGGAAGCTCTGCTACCGTAACCTCTATCCCGGAGTCCTTTAAGTTCTGCGCCTGGGCGTGCCCCTGGCTGCCATATCCTACTATTGCTACTTTTTTACCCTTTAGAATCTCCAGATTTGCATCTTCATCATAATACATTTTAACCACTTTTACCACCCTCTCCATTTAATTTAATGTATTTTACTCCCCTCATCATGGATATCTTACCGGTACGGACCAGCTCCTGTATGCCAAAGTGTCTCAAGAGAAGCTCA
>CAYYWR010000292.1:572-2647 GCA_964474145.1 uncultured Syntrophomonadaceae bacterium | reverse complement strand
GATCTGGCTCAGCAGATATTTCACTTTCCCAGGGTGATTGCTCTGACTTCGGGAATCCTTCTGGTTCTGGGATTGGTTCCTGCCCTTCCCTTTTTCCCCTTTTTTCTTCTTTCTTCGGGGACAGCTTTTGTAGCTTATACCCTTATAGGAGAGCAGGGGATGGCTAAAAAGAGTGAAGCAGAGCAGGTAGAAAGGGAGAGGCAGGAGGAAGAGAAAGCCTCGGAAGAGCCCGAGGATGTAATGCCCCTTTTAAAGGTAGAAATACTGGAAATAGAGATAGGGTATAACCTGATACCCTTAACTGATAAGTCTCAGGGAGGAGACTTGCTGGAAAGAATTACGGCAACCCGGAAACAGTGTGCTCATAATATGGGTATTCTTGTTCCCCCCATAAGGATTCGGGACAACCTCCAGCTGGAGCCAAATTTTTATGTTATAAAAATCAAGGGGGTAGAAATAGCCCGTTACAGTTTGATACCAGGTTATTATCTGGCCTTAAACCCTGCTGAAGTAGAGGAGAAGGTGGAGGGAATAGAAACTAAAGAGCCTACCTTTGGGCTTCCGGCCATGTGGATTTCCGAATCGGAAAAAGAAAAAGCTGATCTGCTGGGTTATACCGTAGTGGATGCTTCTACTGTTTTAATCACTCATCTAAATGAAGTTGTTAAAAAGCATGCTCATGAACTTCTGGGCAGGCAGGAGGTCAAGGCAATGGTGGATTCGGTAAAAGAAAGCTATCCGGCGGTTGTAGAGGAGCTTATACCCGATAAGCTAAGCATTGGAGAAATCCAGAAAGTATTACAGAGCCTGTTAAAAGAGAAAGTTCCCATTAAAGACCTTCTTTCTATTCTGGAGGTTCTGGCGGATTATGCCCCGTCTACCAGGGATGTTGACCTTTTAACAGAATATGCCCGGCAGGCTCTGGCAAGGACCATTTGTACACAGCATGTTAACCAGGATAACAAGCTTTTTGTTATTACCCTGGATCCCCATCTGGAAAAGAAAATAACCGAATCTCTGCAGAATTCGCCGCAAAATTATTATCCCATGCTAGATCCCTCTAAAGCACAGGTTATTATCCGGCGCCTGTCCTCCTTGTTAGAAAATGCTGGACAGAAGGGAATAAGTCCTGTAGTCCTGTGCAGCCCCCAGGTTCGTCTGCCTTTTAGAAGGTTAACCGAAAGGTCCTTGCCAGACTTAATAGTTCTTTCCCTTAACGAAATAGTGTCTGATATAACAGTTGAATCCCTGGGGATGGTGAGTTTAAGTGAAAATTAAAAGGTATGTAGCAAAAGATGTCCGGGGAGCCATGGAACGGGTAAAAAAAGATATGGGCTCCGATGCGGTAATTCTGGAAACCCGGAGGGTCAGGCAAAAAGGATTATTTGGCATATTCAAAAGCCGCATGGTTGAAGTAACAGCCTCTGTTGATCCCAGCCCAAAAAGTGAGCGCTATGAAATGCCGCCCTATAAACATGAGGATTATAAGAGCAAAAAAATGGAAGAGGAAATACAGGAATTAAAACTTCAGATGCAAAAAATCGCCGGCTCTCAAGGGGAAAAGAAAAAGGATGAAAGGGAGAGGCCTTTAAAATATCTTCAGCAGAGGCTTCTGGACAATGAAATTGATAATGACATTGTCCACAAGTTAATAGAGGAAATCCAAAGGGATTTTCCAGATAATAGTTTGACAGAAACGCAGATATATAGCTTAATAAATGATAAAATTGGGAAGCGCCTTAAATATAACAATTTTAGCAGCAAAAGGCAGGTCTATTGTTTTGTGGGGCCTACCGGGGTGGGGAAAACTACTACTCTGGCTAAACTGGCTGCCAGTTACTCCATATTTAAAGAAAAGAAGGTAGGGCTCATTACTATTGATACTTACCGGGTGGGAGCTGTTGAACAGCTGAAAACATATGCACAGCTGATAGATATTTGCCTGGAAACAGTAATGTCCCCGGGAGAACTGAAGAAGTGTTTGGATAGTATGAAGGACTATGATATAGTCATGATTGATACAGCGGGAAGAAGCTTAAAAAACTCCCTGCATTTAAGTGAGCTCAAGGGTTTTA
>CAYYWR010000292.1:0-562 GCA_964474145.1 uncultured Syntrophomonadaceae bacterium | reverse complement strand
GGAAGTGTTGTTGTCGGAAGCTACAATTTTTCTGGTTTTAAGCCTAACCACCAAAAGCAAAGACCTTATTAAGATAGCTGACAGGTTTAAGCCTACCAATTACAATTCACTGATTTTTACCAAGCTGGATGAAACAGATACTTATGGTAGTATTCTCAATATTGCCTGTCATACAACGCTTCCTGTTGCATACCTTACTACAGGACAAAAGGTTCCCGAGGATTTTGAACTGGCCTCTGAGGAGCGTTTAACTAATCTAATTCTGGGGGTTGGAATATAATGGTGGACCAGGCTCATGGACTAAAAAATATTATGAACAAAGGGAGCAGCCCCCAGGATACTGGTGCCTCTCATAATAAATGTAGAGTTATTTGTATAACCAGTGGCAAGGGGGGAGTTGGCAAAACTAACCTGGCGGTTAATTTGTCCCTGGCCTTAGTACAGCAGGGGTTAAGGGTAGTTTTGTTCGATGGAGACCTGGGGATGGCTAATGTGGACATTCTCATGGGTATGTATTCAAAATATAATTTAAAGGACTTTTTGTACGGTGAAAAAACGCTGC
>CAYYWR010000291.1:0-2693 GCA_964474145.1 uncultured Syntrophomonadaceae bacterium | reverse complement strand
ACTTGAGGTATTAATTGAGGTCTCTGAAAAAATGTTTTCAGATAAAGTAAAGGGATTAGAAGAGCTGGAGCACAGGATTGGCCAGGAGATTGAAAACAACCTGACAATAAAAGCTAAGGTTAGCCTTGTGGAACCGAAAACAATCCAGCGCAGTGAAGGCAAAGCCAGGAGAGTGCTTGATAAACGAAACTTTTAGTAAGGGAGGATGAAATGGTGGTTAAGCAAATCTCGGTTTTCTTAGAAAACAAATGCGGCCGCCTGATTCGTGCCGCCGAGACCCTGGGCAATAATCAGATCAACATACGTGCCCTCTCCATTGCCGATACTTCGGATTTTGGAATCCTGCGCCTGATAGTGGACAAAACAGAAGCGGCGTTGTCCCTCCTCAAAGAAGAGGGGTTTATTGCCTCCGAAACAGAGGTTATTGCTGTCCAGGTCCCAGATACACCTGGAGGACTGGCCAGGGTTTTACAATGCCTGGAAAAAGACTTAATTAACATTGAGTACCTGTATTCATTTATCGAAAAACCTCAAGAAGACGCCTTAATCCTGATCAGAGTAGAAGACATCCCCCATGCCCTGCAGGTCCTTAAAGATAATAATATTCCTACCGTAGACAGGGTCCCGGGAACAGAGAATTAGAATTAATACCACAGTGAAAAAGTAGTTAAAAACAAAATTTCATAATTGAAAAATACCCTATTTCCAATTCTTCGTTAGGATGGAAGGATGGAAGCATAGAACTTGGTGATAGGAAAGAAATGGCGACGTCCATATAATTTTCTTATTTGCCGCATAAACTGGAGTCGTCATTTTATTTCATCAAAAAAAGGAGACCTAAGCTTGAAAATCCACTTACATGACATTAAGACCTCAAAGCTAAAAAATCTACAGCTAAAGCAGTTACAAAAAATAGCCCACAAAGCTTACACCAGGATCCCCTTTTATCATCAACGTTTCCAGGAGATAGGAATAACACCTGATGATATCCAGAGCCTGGATGACATCAAACACCTGCCCTTTACAACCAAGGATGACCTGCGCATTCAATACCCGTACAGTGGCTTTGCCGTCTCAATGAAGGATATTGTGCGTCTGCATGCCTCCTCAGGAACAACAGGTAAACCGGTAGTAGCTGGTTATACAGCCCGTGACCTGGATATTTGGGCTGAACTGGTAGCGCGTATCTGCAAATGGGCAGGCGTTACCGCAGAGGATATTGCCCAGATCTCATTTGGGTACGGGCTCTTTACTGGAGGTTTTGGCCTGCATCAGGGCCTGGAATATCTGGGAGCAACAGTTGTCCCCTTCTCCAGCGGCAACACGGAAAGACAGCTGGCCCTTATGAAGGACTTTGGCACAACGGTTTTGGTCAGCACCCCTTCCTTTGCCCTCTATATGGCTGAAGCTGCCGAAGAAGCAGGCTTAGATCCCAGAGCTTTCCCTTTAAGGCTTGGCCTGTTCGGGGGAGAACCCTGTTTGCCTGCCATGCGGAAAGAGATTGAAAATAAATGGGAATTAAAAGCCACTGTGAATTATGGATTGACTGAAGTTATTGGACCCGGTGTTTCCGGAGAATGCAGTGCAGGCAAAGGAATGCACATTTCTGAAGACCACTTTCTACCAGAGATCATAGATCCCAAAAGCTGTAAAAATCTACCCCCTGGTGAGCAGGGAGAGCTGGTGCTGACAACACTTACCAAGGAAGGGTTTCCAGTTCTCCGTTACCGGACCCGGGACATTACCAGTCTGTCAAGGGAAGGCTGTAGCTGTGGTAACCCCTTTATCAAGATGGATCATATTAAGGGACGTACTGACGATATGCTTATCATCAAGGGAGTCAACCTTTTTCCCTCTCAAATCGAAGCAGCACTGCAGCAAATGCCTGAAGTATCACCCCACTACCAGCTCTTATTAACCCGTAAAAAGGGTTATATTGTTAGCCTGGAAGTTTTGGTGGAGCTTTCTGAAACTCTTTTTACTGACAGTTTTCGCCAGTTAGAGAAGCTGGAAAGAAAAATCGCTAACCACCTGCGGTCCTCCCTCTCACTAAAACTTAAAGTCCGCCTGCTGGAGCCAAAATCTCTGGAGCGTACCACTGGTAAGGCCAAACGTATTATAGAAAAGATTGTAGATAATTAGCCATCCATTACAAGATAGAAGGGTGTGAACAAATGAAAGCATTACTATCAGGAAATGAAGCCATTGCCAGAGGAGCCTTTGAAGCCGGTGTCAGTGTGGCCACAGCCTACCCGGGCACCCCCAGTTCAGAGATTCTTGAAAATTTAGCTTCTTATCCCGATATCGACTGCAGCTGGTCACCAAATGAAAAGACTGCCCTGGAGGTGGGCATTGGTGCTTCCCTGGGAGGAGCCCGGGTTATGGTAACCATGAAGCACGTCGGATTAAATGTGGCGGCTGATCCCTTTGTAACACTATCCTATACTGGGGTGGGAAGAGGCCTGGTCCTGGTCTGTGCAGGTGACCCCGGTATGTTCAGCTCACAGAATGAACAGGACAACCGTTATTATGCTCGCCTGGCCAAAATCCCCCTCCTGGAACCTGCAGACAGTGAAGAGGCACGCTTTATGGTGAGGGAAGCACTGGAAATCAGCGAAAAATATGATACCCCTGTCCTCCTGCTTACCACCACAAGGATCTCCCATTCCCGCACAGTGACCAGGCTGGAAGAA
>CAYYWR010000290.1:0-2716 GCA_964474145.1 uncultured Syntrophomonadaceae bacterium | reverse complement strand
AGAAGTGCGGTTCAGGGTTGTGGAGTGGGCCAGGGAGCTTTTCCCCTCCCATTACCGGGCAGACAAAAAAGATAATTAGGATTCAAGACAATTAGGATTCAAGGCCTGGCTTGACCTTTGAAAGTCTTCCCCGGGACACCTTTAAGTGGAGAATTTTGAATTTTTGAAAAGGCTGAAAAGAAAAGATAGGAGAAATAAGGGCAGGGAAACCTGGCCCTTATTTTTTCTCCTGCTGTTACAGGAGACGCATAATGTATATTTTTTATTCATTGTAAATGTTGTGTAAATAATTTATAATATGAGTGGCACATACTGAATAATAATGATGACCGTGGGGTAGCCAGGTAAGCGCTATAGATAAAAGCAAAAAGTAGCGGTAATTAATCATGCATGGGTGCCATGTAATAGCCATAGCAATTATTTAATTATAGCAGTTTAATAATTAAGGGAAGCTATGAAAGGGTGCGATTATACATATGTTTTGGGAAATATCCATGGGATTGATAGGGGGCCTGGGGCTTTTCTTATTCGGCATGCAGATGATGGCTTCTGGCATGCAGAAAGCTGCAGGGGATAAATTGCGCCGCATTCTGGAAGTTCTTACTTCCAATCCTTTTATAGCTGTTTTAACCGGTATCGCTGTAACTGTTTTAGTCCAGAGCAGCAGCACAACTACCGTTATGGTTGTAGGGTTTGCCAACGCTGGCCTGATGAACTTGAGTCAGGCGGTGGGCACCATCATGGGAGCCAATATTGGTACCACCATTACCGCCCAGGCGGTATCCTTTCGACTGGAGGTTCTGGCCTTACCTGCTATTGGCGTAGGAGCAGCCGTAAACTTCTTCAGCAGGAGGAGGCTCAAGCGATATATCGGACAGGCAGTGCTGGGGTTCGGTCTTTTATTTTTGGGCATGACCACCATGTCAACTTCCCTGAGCCCATTGAGGGAATCTCCTGTCTTTATTGATATGCTGGCTACCTTTGGCCAAAACCCGGTCCTGGGGATACTGGCGGGAGCCATTTTTACAGCTGCCCTTCAGAGCTCCAGCGCCGCTACCGGGGTAATTATTGCTTTATCCATCCAGGAATTGCTGGGCTTTTCTTCGGCCATGAGCTTGATCCTGGGAACCAATGTGGGAACATGTATTACCGCTTTGCTGGCCAGTTTAGGTACCAGCCTTGCCGCCAAGAGGGCAGCCCTGGCTCATATAGTTTTTAATATGGTAGGAGTTATACTCTTTTTATTAATCATAAATCCCTTCTCCGAAATCATGATGGAAACGGCCAAAACAGTTCCCAGGCAGGTGGCCAATGCCCATACGGTATTTAATATCGGGAACACTTTAATAGTATTTCCCTTTTTCAAGCCCTTTGTCAGGCTAATCTCCAGCATTATACCAGCAGGGGAAGAGGAGGCTGTAGATTTAGGCCCCAAGTATTTGGATAAGAGAATGCTAAAAACCCCTGCTGTGGCTATAGGCTCGGCCCACAAAGAAATTCTCAGGATGGCCAACCTGTCCCGGGAGATGGTCAAAGACTCTATAAATGCTTTTGTTAAAGAAGACCACAAGTTGATGGTGCAGGTTTACCAGAAGGAGGAAATTTTAGACAGCCTGGAAAAGGAGATTACTATATATCTGGCGGAACTATCCCTGCACTCCCTGACCCACGAACAATCCGCCAGGGTTACCGGCTTAATGCATGCCGTAAACGACCTGGAAAGGATAGGAGACCACTCGGAAACTATAGCTCACCTGGCAGAATCAAAGGAGGGGGATAATCTTCCCTTCTCTGAAGAAGCCATTAATGAGCTGAGATACATGTATGACAGGGTGGACTGGATGCTGGACAGGTCAATCGAGGCCTTTGAGCATAATGATTATTTTGCTGCCCGCTCCGTTGTGGAGGAGGATGATGTTATAGACAACCTGGAGAAAACTCTGCGGAAGCACCATATCGAAAGGATAAACGAAAAGAGGTGCAACCCCACCTCCGGGGTTATCTACCTGGACCTGTTGAGTAACTTTGAGAGAATAGCCGACCACTCTACCAACGTCGCCCAGGTAGTTCTGGGAGTGTTTTAATGGCCGGCAGTTAATAACAGGTAATGACAGTTAATAATGCCCCATCTCATTACTTCTTGCCAAATTGAGGGCAGTAAACAGGAACATGGCACGAGTATTATTATAATGGTGAGTTACGCATTACAGGAGATTATTCTGATGGTGTGAGAACAGGGACATGGAACAGGTATCATTCAAATGGTAAGTTATACACTACAGGAGAATATTCTGAAGGTCAGAGAACAGGAACATGGCGCTATTATTATAGTGATGGTAGTTTATGGAAAACAAGAGATTTTTAAGTAATACTGCCACTAATATTTTAGAAATTCCCAACATAAGACAAAACCTGTATAGGGCACCTCCAGTAAAGGGGGGTGCCTAATGCAGGTCACAATACCCAGGTGTTTTCAGTTATCCCACAAGCTAGAAGGGTTGCTAAAATACTTTTGCTATGGAGGCAATATAAATCAACGGGGTATGATAGAAATAGGACTGGTAGAGACCTTAAGAAAATATGTCTATGAAGCTGAGATAAAGGGATTTTGAATAGTTAAGGGGCCGCACTAGCCCCTTTATTTAAGGTAGAGAACACAGTCATTTCATGATATAATTGTATAAAGAGAAGGGAGAAAAACCTTGCCGAAAATAGA
>CAYYWR010000289.1:0-2727 GCA_964474145.1 uncultured Syntrophomonadaceae bacterium | reverse complement strand
ATCCCCGTTGCCAAAATGATGAGGCTTATTGTTATCGCCAGCACCATAGCAAGCCATTTGTGTTTTCTCATCCGATACCATCCTTTCTTTTTTTATTTTCTCTCAGACCCTTTCCAATATTTTTATTGTATCATAATTCCAGCCGTTTTTCACCCTCTTTTCAGCTTTCTGGTCTTCCTGACTGTGGGGTGCATTTTGTTAGAATTGATGTTGCGATGCTAAGTTTCTTTGAAATAAAAAGAAAAAGCGCCGAAGTACTTCAGCGCTATTACGTCAAATAACTTTATTTGGATTTATTTGTTGCAGGAGGACAGGTAAAAGTTCGTTATTAACAAAGTAATTTTTTGTGTACACTTAGCTTTTAAATGTTAAGGCCCTGACGCCTTTCTTTAATGGCTTCTATAAGTTTGTCACATGCTTCTAAGGGGTCTGTTTCTACTATAAAGTAACCTCCCACCAGCTCCTTGATTTTGGTCGTGAGGACTTCAGTTACTAAATTACTGCCCAGGACAGGAGGTACTACACCAATATGGGTGGGAAGGCCTCCCGAAACTGCCCAGGTTCCAATGGAAATAGCTTTTTCCGTCATGGCTTCAGGGGCACTGGCTACAACGGGGAGTTTATCCAGGTCTACACCCAGTTTATTAGCTACAGCTACAGCTACATCTACCGCTCTGGAATTGTCCACACAGGAACCCATGTGGAGTATCAGGGGCAGGGGCCCCTCTAAGCCTGCCGCTTCTCCTACTGCCGTCAGGACAGCCTTAAGGCCGTCTCCTGCGTATTCTTGAGTAGCTTCAGGAGTTAGAAGTCCGTAACGGGCAAAGGCACCGGCAGCACATCCTGTGGCCAGTATCAAAACATTATTTTTAGCCAGTTCCTTAACCATGGTAATATAGTTTTGGTCCTGGGTAACCTTGGCGTTATTGCATCCGGCAAATAGGCAGACACCCAGGATATTTCCATTAACAATATTATCAATGAGAGGCTTTAAGGGGTCCTCACTGTCAACTTGACTCAGGGCGCCTACAATTGCTTCGGTGGAAAATCCTGCAATGGCAGTATTCTTTTCTACGGGTATGTTTACTTTTTCCGGCTTTCTGCTTCCAAAAGAATCAATAGCTTCTTTTATTATATCCCTGGCACATTCCCGGGCGTTTTCTTCATTGAGTTCCATGTGCTGAGCACCGCTTATTTTAGTTATGGGCATGGTTGTTATTAGCTTTGTATGGTAACAATCTAATAGGTTGGCCAGCCCGGGTATCACGCACTGGTAGTCTATTACCATGGCATCAACTGCTCCAGTAATAATAGCCAGTTCCTGGGACAGGGAATGGGTCAGGGGAGGAATTTTGTGTCTCATCAAGACTTCGTTTCCGGTACAGCACATGCCTACCAGGTTAATACCTTCAGAGGCTCCTGCATTTTTGGCTTCCTCCTGCATTTCCGCAGCCACCTGCACGATAATATCCGACAGGGCGGGGTTATGTCCGTGTAAAGCAATATTTACGGCACCCTCTTTTAGAACTCCCATGTTGGCTTCTGAAACTACCGGTTGGGGTGTGCCAAACAAGATATCTGCAATATCTGTCCCCATGTGACAGCCGGCATAGTCTGCCAGGGAGCATTTTATTCCTCCCAAAAGGAGGTTGACGGCATCTGCATCTGCACCATAGTGGGTGCGGTGCATGATTTCTGAAATAGCGCTGTCAATGCCTGACGGCACTACTCCCAGTTTGCTAAAGGTTTCTACACGCCCCTTTGTAACTGTAGTTGCTGCCCAGAGATTTGGCCCCTCCTTTTCAGAAAACTCTTCTAAAGCCAGGCGGGCTAATTCCCCGGCCAGTTCCTGGGCATTTTTACCTTCCGTGTCTATACCCAGGCGGGCGGCCACGGCTTTTAGTTTTTCAGGGTCTTTAATGGGGTAATCTTTGTATTCCCCTTTAGCTGTCTTGGAAAGAATATGTGCCAGGTGTTTAGCATGACCAGAATGGGCTGCCGTACCGCCGGCTATAGCCCTCACCAGGTTCCTGGCTACAATAGTGTCGGCATTTGCCCCACAAACACCTTGTTGAGCTCCTGTTTTAAAGGGGTCAATACGGCATGGCCCCTGCAAACAGATTTTACAACAAACTCCCAGTTCACCAAACCCACATTGTGGTTGTTGTTTTTCGAAACGATCCCAGATAGTTTCAAGACCTTCATGGTCAGCTTTTTTAATCATAGACTGACATGCTGTATCGATACTTTTCTGGGAAGGATTTTTTTTGTCCATAATTCACCTCTCCCTTCAAAATATTATTACTATTTACTACACATTGTTACCATATACTACTATTAATAGCTGTTTATTACTTTTTGATGATCACCTTTTTGCTGGCTACATCATAATTTAAAAAGTTTTCAGCGGCAGCTTTCCGGCGACACTTTTCACATAAGCTCAGCAGGTTTTCCGGCAGGTCAATCTTGCTTAGAACATACCCCGGAGTGTTGGCAGGAGTGTAGAGAATGCTGCATCTTGCACATTTTTGCAAGGGTATTTCTGTATCCCACTTTTCAATAAATCTTTTTCCTTTCCGCTCTTCTACTTTAATGGCCCCGGTAGGACAGACAAAGGCACAGGCCGTACATCCCACGCAGTCTTCTGAAGGCTCATTAAAGGGGGTGCACACTTCCCTATCCGGGCCGCGATGGGCAAAGCTAACGGCACTTTTACCGATGATTTCT
>CAYYWR010000288.1:0-2734 GCA_964474145.1 uncultured Syntrophomonadaceae bacterium | reverse complement strand
TAGATATTCCCAAAGTAAAAACAAAACTATCCGTTAGCTATATAGACCATAACACTCTACAAACCAGTTTTGAAAATGCAGACGATCATCTTTACCTGCAGAGTGTTGCCGCCCGCTACGGTATCTATTTTTCCAGACCGGGTAACGGTATCTGCCACCAGGTTCACCTGGAAAGGTTTGGTGTCCCCGGCCAGACACTGTTGGGTTCAGATAGCCATACCCCTACCGCAGGAGGCCTGGGAATGCTGGCCATGGGAGCCGGAGGGCTGGATGTTGCTGTAGCCATGGGGGGAGGTCCTTTTTATCTTACTACCCCATCTGTAGTTAAAATTCACCTGGAGGGTGAATTGCCTGTCTGGGCGGGTGCAAAGGATGTTATTCTGGAGATCCTTAGAAGGTTAAGTGTAAAGGGTGGAACCGGAAAGATATTTGAATACGGGGGCTCTGGTGTCAGTAGTTTAACCATTCCGGAAAGAGCAACCATTACCAATATGGGGGCTGAGTTGGGAGCAACCACTTCTATATTCCCCAGTGATGAAAAAACCAGGGAGTTTTTGGCTGCTCAAGACAGAGAAAAAGACTGGACAGAATTAAAGGCTGACGAAGGTGCTAATTACGATGAGGTAATATATGTTGACCTGGAGGAAATAGAGCCCCTGGCAGCCTGTCCTCACAGCCCCGATAATGTAAAGCCTGTACATGAGCTTACCAATATAAAGGTTGACCAGGTTGCTATAGGAAGCTGTACCAATTCATCTTATGCGGACCTTATGAAGGTAACCAGTATTTTAAGGGGGAAGGTAGTCCCTCCCGAGGTAAGCCTTTTAATCTCCCCCGGTTCCCGGCAGGTTTACCTTATGCTGGCTAGAGAAGGAGCTTTAGCAGAGTTAATCGCCTCCGGTGCCAGGATTTTAGAGTCGGCCTGTGGGCCCTGTATAGGTATGGGACAGGCTCCACCCTCGGGAGGTGTTTCTGTAAGAACCTTTAACCGCAACTTTAAAGGAAGAAGCGGTACTAAGGATGCGGATATTTACCTGGTAGGCCCGGAAACGGCTGCCGTATCAGCTCTTTTAGGAAAGCTAACTGATCCCAGAGTTTTAGGCGATGTTGTAAGCATAGATCATCCGGAAAAATTTTTAACTGATGACCGCATGATTATTGCTCCTCCAGCTGAGAATCAGAAAAAAGTTGAAATAATCCGGGGCCCCAATATTAAGCCGCTTCCCTTAAATAAACCTTTGAAAGAAGAAGTTTCAGGGGAGGTTATATTGAAGACGGGAGACAATGTCACCACTGATGATATAATGCCGGCGGGTGCAAAAATCCTGCCCCTGCGCTCAAATATTCCCGCCATAGCGGAGTATGTGTACCAGGGGATTGATCCGGAATTTTCCAGTAGAGCAATAGAAAAAGGCGGAGGCTTTATTGTAGGCGGGGATAACTACGGCCAGGGCTCCAGTCGGGAGCATGCAGCTCTCGCCCCCATGTACCTTGGCATCAAGGCAGTTATAGCTAAATCCTTTGCCCGTATCCATCACACCAACCTGGTAAACTTTGGCATACTACCTCTGATTTTTGAATATCCTGAAGAATATGAAAATATACAGCAGGGAGATTTTTTGGAAATGAAAAATATAACCCGGGATAACCTTTTAAAAGGTCAGCTAGAGATTTTTGATAAAACAAAAAACCATACCTTTAAGGCGAACCACACATTAAGCCCCCGGCTGTGTGACATAATTCTGGCGGGCGGTCTATTAAACTATACGAAAGAAAAATAATTTTACCTTCAAGCCAGCCTCTGCTGGCTTGAAGTGTACCTGAACAGAAAGGTGGAATAAATAATGGAAATCACAAATATCAATATTATTGGGAGTGAAGGTTTTAACTTAAAGAATAGTTTTTTTTCCTTTGGAGATGACTACAAAGGTCTGGCTATTTTTTTACCGGGGGCGGGTTATACCTGTGATATGCCGGTCATGTACTATCCCAGGAAAGTTCTTTTATCAGAGCAGTACGACGCCCTTACAGTTGAATACAGTTTCCAAACCAGGGGCTTGATGTATAATCCTGGGGAGATGTCAAATTCTGTGTTGATAGATGCAGAGAATGCCGTTAAAGCTGTTTTAGAGGAAAAAACCTACGATAACTTTGTCCTGGTAGGTAAATCCCTCAGCACTCCTATTATATCCCAACTGCTGATAAAATTTCCCCAGCTCAGTAACTCCAGGGCTGTCTATCTAACACCCGTATTTTCAAAAAAGTTTAACAGTTTAACTGCCCGGGTAAAACAGGAATCTTTAATGATAATAGGCACAAATGATCCTTTTTATAAACCTGAACTTATTAGTCAGCTTGAAGAAGAAAAAAAGTTTAAGTTAATGGTTTTAGAGGGTGCAGACCATGGATTAGAAAACCGAAATAATTGTATGAAATCAATAGATTATCTGAAAGATATATGTAAAGGGATTAAAGATTTTTTATAATTATATTCTTTATGAATCAGGAGGTATTTGTGCTTAAATGGCAGCGGAAAAAGATAAGACTATTCTAAAAAAAGATAGGCTAATAGCGTACTTTTCTATGGAAATCGGTATCGATGCTAGTATTCCTACATATGGTGGCGGCCTGGGAGTTCTAGCGGGAGATACCATCAGGGCCTTTGCTGACTTAGAAGTGCCGGCGGTGGCAGTTACCCTTGTCTATGAGAGGGGTTACTTTTACCAAAAACTAA
>CAYYWR010000287.1:0-2738 GCA_964474145.1 uncultured Syntrophomonadaceae bacterium | reverse complement strand
AATGAATATTATTAAATAGATATTGGAAGGGGAGCGGGAAAGGTGACTGGCAGGCGGGCTTTCTTATATATTTTAGGCATTATAATTATTATGGGAATGGTTGTTCACCTGGGTTGGGAGGAAATTGTTGCGGCTCTGTCCAGTGTACACCCCTTGCTGCTGGTGTTTTTATGTGTGTTTCAGGTGGGAACTCTGGCTTTGACGGCTTACCAGTGGCATTTCCTGGTAAGAAAGATGTATAAAGGGCTTTCTTTCCCCCGGGTATGGAGTGTTTATATGGCAGGAAGTTTCGTAGAAAGCGTGACACCTTCAGTAAAGCTGGGGGGCGAGGCGGCTAAGCTGTATTTTTTCCGGCAGATTACGTCCCTGAGTTACCGGCAGCTGGCCGGAATGTTCATGGCACATAAGTATATATCTCTGCTACCCTTTTTACTGATTTGTTTTGTCTTTTTACTCCTGGGGTCTTTCAGGTTCCAGTTACCCTTTGTGACTTATTTTTCCTTTCTGGTTTTTGCCCTTTTATTTGTTCTTTTTTTAGGGGTGACCAGCAAGGCTTATCCTGAAAAGGATGGGCATACTGAAAACCCGGGTGGCTTAAATTTAAATCAGCAAGGGTTTACTGATAATACAGATGGATTCAGTTCTCAAGTAACTGTTAACCCTTTGGGGAAAATCTTAAAGCTTTTCTCTTCAAAAACTCAAAGAGCTGGAAGTTTTCTGGTGGATGCTGCTGGTCATTCCCGCCGGATTGTATCCCGCAGGGAAAGGTGCTGGTTAATGGTTATTTCCCTTTTGGTTTGGGGTACCTACCCGTTAAAAGTGTTCCTGATAACCAGCATTATGGGTCTTGAAGTAACCCTGGTAACAGTGGCTATTGCCACCTATACTGCTTATCTGGTCAGCATGGTTCCCCTTCTTCCCGGAGGCCTTGGTGCATATGAAGGGAGTATGGTTTTTATGTTGTCCCTGGGAGGGGTAGCTCCTGTTAAAGGTTTGGCGGTGGTGCTTTTATCCCGATTTATTACTTACTGGTTTCCTTTGATGCTTTCCGGGGTCTGGACTATTTATTTTACCTGGAAGCGCCATAAAAAGAAAAGGGAGGTTTTGACAAATGTTAGCTAACAGGTGTGGGGGAATGAAAAGGTTTTTTAAATCTCTTAATAAATGCAAGGCAAAAAATTGTGACTGTATTAAATTAACCCTGGAGCATCTTGAGAAAGGTCAGGAGGGTATTATTTCTTCTGTGCCGGAGCACCCCCTCTTGCCACCCCTGGGTTTAAGGCCGGGCAAGAGAATTCGGATGTGTACCCGGGAGTGTTTTGGAGGCCCTGTTATAGCCGAGGTGGAAAGGAGAAGCGTTGCTCTGGACAGGATACTGGCCCGACAGATTGAAATAACTAAAGGAGAAGTCGATGCACTCTAAAAACAATACAAAATCACAAAAACCAGGCAATCATAAAATCTTATTAATAGGACCTCCCAATGTTGGTAAGAGCGCTTTTTTTAACCGGCTTACTGGCATGAATGTAAATGTAGCCAATTATACCGGTACTACTGTGGAGTACACCGAGGGAAAGATGGATATAGAAGGCAGGGAATATTTGCTGGTGGATGTTCCGGGGACCTACACCCTGGATGCTACCAATGAAGCGGAGAAGGTAGCGGTGGACATGCTGGCGGAAAGGCCGGCAGCAGTTATCTGCGTTGTAGATGCCAATAACCTGGAGAGCAGTATTTATCTGCTCCTGCAGCTCCTTGAAGAGGAGCTGCCTGTGGTAGTAGCCCTCAACCGCTCCGATTTAGCCCTTGAAAAAGGGTACAAAATTGATACCCCTTTTCTTTCCCGGGAACTGGGAGTTACAGTTATTCCCACGGTAGCTATTACAGGCAAAGGAATGGACAGGCTAAAAAAATCTGTTATGGAACATATGGAGGAGAATATAATCCCTGTACCTCCTTCCTGGGAAAAGGGACAGGAAAAAGGCCGCTGGCAGAAGGCTGAAGAGCTGGCCGGGAAAGCTCAAAAAACCAGCCAGCAGCCACTTCTTCCGCGGCAGAAGCTGGGGGAGATGCTTGTTCAGCCCTGGCCCGGACTCTTGCTAGGTTTGATGATTCTAATTATTGTACTGGCTTCTGTTATCGGTATAGGGATGGGTTTAAGGCAGGTAGTACTTTTGCCTTTGTTTCGAAATTTGTTAATACCGCAAATAGTGGCAATAGTCCAGTCCATCATTTCTCCAGGATTGCTGCAAAACATCCTTATTGGGGAGTACGGTTTTCTGGTCAAGGGGCTGGAGTGGCCCTTTACCCTGGTGATGCCCTATGTTATTTCCTTTTACACGGTATTGAGCGTGCTGGAGGATAGCGGTTACCTTCCCCGACTGGGAGTTCTCCTGGATGGACTGTTGAGTAAGATTGGTTTACAGGGTTCCAGCATTGTCCCTCTTCTTTTGGGACTGGGTTGTGGAATACCAGGAGTTTTTGCTACCAGGAACCTTAACTCACCCAAGGAACGCCTGATGGTATCATCTATTATTTGCCTCACTGTTCCCTGTATTGCCCAGACGGGAGCCTTTGTTTCCTTGCTGGCAGAAAGATCTCTGGCAGTATTCTTTGCAGTTTTATTGGTATCGGCAGTGGCCCTGATTACAGCAGGTTTAGTTTTAGATCGGGTGATTAAAGGGGAGCGCCAGCAGACCCTGATGGAAATACCGGACCTTCTGGTGCCCGGAAAGGGT
>CAYYWR010000286.1:898-2759 GCA_964474145.1 uncultured Syntrophomonadaceae bacterium | reverse complement strand
TTGCTCATCTTTCTGCCCTGGGCATCCCTGACCAGGCCGTGGATATAAACATCTCTAAAGGGAACTTCCTGCATGAATTCCAGGGACATAAATATCATACGGGCAACCCAAAAATAAATAATATCGTAACCTGTTACCAGCACATCTGTGGGAAAGAAGTGTTTCAGGTCAAAGGTTTCTTCCGGCCAGCCCAGGGTTGAAAAGGGCCACAAGGCGGAACTAAACCAGGTATCCAGCACATCAGGGTCCTGCTGCATCTCCCTGGAACCGCAAGCAGGGCACTCTATAGAGTCACTCCGGGAAACTATTACTTCGCCGCAGGGACAATCCCAGGCGGGTATCCGATGCCCCCACCATATCTGCCGGGATATACACCAGTCTCTGATATTCTCCACCCAGTTCAAATATATCTTGGTGAAACGCGGGGGAACAAACCTGGTCCTCCCCTGCTTCACCTCTTTAATAGCAGGCTCGGCCAGGGGCTTCATCTTTACAAACCACTGCTTGGAAAGCAGGGGCTCAATAACAGAGCTGCAGCGCTGACAGTGGCCTATGGCATGATCATGTCCTTCAACCCCAACTACCAGTCCCTGCCGCTCCAGATCCTGAACCACCTTTTCCCGACAGCTATACCTGTCCATACCTTCGTACTCTCCTGCTTCAGCCGTCATTTTCCCCTTATTGCCTATAACCACCACCTGTTCCAAGCTGTGGCGCTGACCTATTTCAAAGTCATTAGGGTCATGGGCCGGAGTTACCTTAACCGCACCGCTTCCAAAGTCCGGATCGACAAATTCATCAGCAATAACGGGTATCTCCCGGTTCATCAAGGGAAGAATAACTGTCTTCCCTACCAGGCCTTTATACCTTTCATCCCCGGGATGCACGGCTACCGCCGTATCCCCCAGCATGGTTTCAGGCCTGGTGGTAGCCACTACAATATAACCCTCCCCTTCTGCAAAGGGGTACTTCATATGGGTCAAGGTTCCCTCCTGCTCTTGGTGCTCCACCTCGATATCTGAAAGAGCCGTATGGCAGCGGGGGCACCAGTTTATTATAAAATTTCCCCGGTAAATAAGGCCTTTTTCGTAGAGGCTTACAAATACTTCCCTCACGGCTCTAGAACAGCCCTGGTCCATGGTGAACCTCTCCCTGGACCAGTCACAGGAAACCCCCAGTCTTTGCAGCTGGTTGACTATTCTCTGGTGGTATTCCTCCTTCCAGTCCCAGACCTTTTCCAGAAACTTTTCCCGGCCCAGCTGGTAGCGGTTGACTCCCTCCTCCGCCAGATGTTCCTCCACCTTTATTTGGGTGGCTATGCCGGCATGGTCCGTGCCCGGGAGCCAGAGGGTATCGTAGCTCTGCATCCGTTTCCAGCGAATTAATATATCCTGCAGGGTATTATCCAGTGCGTGCCCCATGTGGAGAGTACCTGTAACATTGGGAGGGGGTATTACTATGGTGAAAGTCTCCCTTTCAGGATCTCCCTGGGCACGAAAATAATTCCCCTTGAGCCAGAAATCATAGCATTTATCTTCAACCTTTTGCGGCTCATATACTTTAGGTATATTTGTGTCCATAATATCTCCCTTCTTTATGTCTTTATGTCTTTATGTCTTTCCCTTCTGATTGCTCTTAAGCCGTAGCTACTAATATAACTATATAATACATTATGTAGTGAAAAATAAAAACAAGTAAAAAAACTTCTCCCTACTTAAAAGACGAAAGAAGCCATCTTCCACAGCACCAGTTGCAAGGGAGGCCATGGCCTTCCTGCATGTTACTTATATCCTCCTTATAGACAACTTACCTTAAGAGCTCGTTTAGCTCCTTCCATATTTCCTTTTTCCCATCTTTATTT
>CAYYWR010000286.1:0-888 GCA_964474145.1 uncultured Syntrophomonadaceae bacterium | reverse complement strand
GCCGAGAAGGGCACAATCAAATCTCCCGACTCCAGCTCCATAATCTCTTCTATCCTTTTAACATTCTGCAAGGCTTTGCTCCGGGAGAGCTTATCTTTTTTTGTAGCAGCTATGACAACAGGAATCTGGTAATATTTAAGCCAGTCATACATGAGCAGGTCATTCTCAGTAGGTTCATGCCGGATATCTACAAGCAAGACCACCATTTTAAGCTGGGAACACTCCTTGAGATAACCCTCAATAAGCTGTCCCCACTTTTCTTTAAGCTCCTTTGATACCCGGGCAAAACCATAACCGGGAAGGTCTACCAGGTAAAACCTCCCGTTAATAATATAAAAATCTATAGTCCTGGTTTTGCCAGGCTGGCCGCTAATAGGGGCAAGCTTTTTCCTGCCCAGGAGAGCATTAATTAGAGAGGACTTGCCCACATTTGAACGGCCTGCAAAAGCAACCTGGGGCAGTTCCCAGGCAGGGAACTGCCCCGGTGATGCTACTTTTTTAACGAACTCTACTGATTTTACCTGCATGTTTGGAATTATCTCCTTCTTTTTTAACAAAAACGTTATTCAATACTTCATCCATGTGCTCTACCCTGATGAAATTTATCTTGCGCCGTACATTCCCGGGAATCTCTGAAATATCCTTGTTATTATCGGCAGGTAAAATAATATTCTCAATACCTGCCCGGTGGGCTGCCAGAACCTTTTCCTTAACTCCCCCTACAGGCAGAACTCTACCCCGCAGGGTTATCTCCCCGGTCATGGCTACATCTTTTCTAACCGGTTGATTGCTCAGTGCAGAGATTAAAGATACAGCCATGGTTATTCCGGCGGAAGGCCCGTCTTTAGGTATAGAGCCCTCGGGTATATGAACGTGGATATCCGTGTT
>CAYYWR010000285.1:0-2783 GCA_964474145.1 uncultured Syntrophomonadaceae bacterium | reverse complement strand
ATATTGAATACCTGGAACCTCCGTATCTTTTTGTGCCTGCAGCTACAGATATATAGTCAATCAAAAACAATACCCCCACAGCTGCTGCCTGGGCCAGGTAAAAACCTGCTGACAGGTTTTCAAACCCCACAAAAAGCCCATATGCAAACATTCCCACCCATAGTATAAGAGGGCCTGGAAGAACGGGAAGGAAAGATGCTAACAGACCAGCTATAAAAAAAATTATTGCTGTAACCAGACCTGCAATATGCATAATTAAGTCACCCCAATTGTTTTCTTAAACACTATATCTAGACTTATATCCATATCCATATCTATATCTATATTTATTATAATATCAATTATTAATTATTGGAAGGAAATATTAGAAAAAAATAGAATTAATAAAAAATAGTATACTATCTTGCTTGTAATCGCAATGAGAAAAAGAGGTGTAATAATGTCCAGAAAACCTTACCGTATGGTAACAGGGATAGGAAGCCTGCCCTTTAAAAAAGAAGACCAGGCACTAGATATGATATTCAAGCATCTTCCTCTAGTTCCCCACTGGCCCCAGCTTCCAGCTATTAGTTCTTCAGAAAGTTTTGTTGAGCAGTATCTTTATCCCCTGCTAAAAGTTGAAGCTATTAAAATGAGAAAAAAGGGCAGCCCCTTTTTTGATAGTGAGGACCCTGAATTCTTAAACAAATTAACCGATTTTTATAACCTTTATTTAAGAGCTCTGGATAGGGACCAGGAAGTTCTTCACTATTTTACCATGCCCCCTGATTCTGCTTCAGGGCTATACGCCTTTATTAATAAATTAAAAAAAGAAGGCACAGGCAGGGCAAAATTTCTGAAGGGACAAATCAGCGGGCCCGTTACTCTAGGTTTATGGCTTACAGATGGAAAGCGCCAACCGTCATTTTATCTGGAGCATTTAAGGGATATCCTGGTAAAAGCTTTACAGCTGCAGCTGGAATGGCAAATAAATGAACTCAAGCAGTTTGGCCTGCCTGTAATTATCTTTATTGATGAGCCCAGCTTATGTTTGTTTGGACAGGCCCCTTATATAGGCCTTTCCCGGGATGAGGTTAAGGAAAGCCTTGCCATGCTGCTGGAAACCATTCATCTTCAAGGAGCCATGGCAGGCGTTCATGCCTGTTCAAGTATTGACTGGGCCATTCTAACAGAACTGGAAGTAGATATTATTAATTTTGATGCCTTCAATTACTTTGAATCTTTCCTTGTATATTATGATTCTTTTATTGAGTTTTATAAAAAGGGCGGTATCGTAGCCTGGGGCATCATTCCCACTGACGACAGGGTGCTGGAAGAAAACAAGGATAGTATAATCCTGCGCCTTGATAATTATTTTAACAACCTGACTAAAAAAGGTTTTCCCGAAGACCTGCTTAAAAAACAGCTCATGATAACTCCAAGCTGTGGAACAGGAACGCTTTCCCAAGAACTAACAGAGAAAATACATCGCTTGGCCTGTCAGCTCCAGTCCCATCTTGATAATGCTGAATCATGAGCTAATTACGCCATATTTGTTCTAAATACTTTCTAAATTCACTGCTTTGTTCCAGCTTTATTCCTGAGATAACACCTGCTACCAGAAAAAAAATAATTAAAAGTGCTTTCCAGAATCCGTACCAGATAAATAAAAGGCCTGTCAATAAGCCCACTAGAGCTCCCAGTATTTTCCCCCAGTGATCCAGCCTTAACTGTTTTATAATGTTACTCTCCATGAGATTCACTGCCTTTTTCTGTAGAAAGGTTTTCTGTAGAAAAGCTTTCTGTAGAAATATTTTCTGCAGGCTTATTTTCTGTAGAAAGCTCTTTTTCTGTAGACTTTTTTTCACCAGGTTTGGATGTGGAGGGAGAGCCCTCAGCTACTACGTTATCTATGAATATTTTAATCTGGTTTACCGTTACTCCTCCCATCTCCTGTACATAATTTTTAACTTTTTCCTGAATATCATTACTAATTGCTGGAATCTGGTAATCAGAGGCAACAACAATCTTTAATAATATATCAATCTCATTATCTTTAGTTACTATTTTTGGATGTACCTCCCTTAAACCCTGGATTCTTTTAACCGACCTTAAAATCATACTTTCTATAGCCATAAAAGATATCATATATTGTCCATGGACAGTATTTTGAGAAATAGCCTTTACAGGTTCCTTTTTTTTAAGGCTTATGGATAATAACCATAAGCTAAAGACAGCAATAACCAGGCCTGCAGCGGCAAACTGCCAGTTACCATATATAAGGGATAAAAAATACTCAACTTCCCTAAAGGGTAAAAGGGAAAAAGAAAAAGCAATAAATAAAGCTGCTAATAAAAACAGTAATAAAGCTGCAAAAAAGTAAACAAGTCTTTGTCTGAACTGCATTTACTAGACCTCCCGTGTTTAAAGATTAACCCCCTGATAATATTCAGGGGGCATTAAAATGTGTAAATTATCAGGGACTATACTATCCGGCTTCAACATCTTCTCCTTCTTCAGCCAGTTCTTCTTCAGCTTTTTCTTCTCCAAATATGACTCCCTGAACGTGAATATTTATATACTTAACATTCAAGCCGGTCATGGTTTCAACTGAATCTTTTACCTTGTTTTGTACTTCTTTGGAGACTTCATGTATCCTGACACCATAATCCATTACCATATATAAATCGATGAAAGTTTCATTTTCCTCAATTTTCACCTTCACACCTTTAGAAAGGTTTTTCCTGCCCAGCATTTCTGCTATGCCTCCGGCTATGCCACCGCTCATACCAGCAACACCTTCT
>CAYYWR010000284.1:0-2868 GCA_964474145.1 uncultured Syntrophomonadaceae bacterium | reverse complement strand
AACCAGTAGTATATTTTGCCCCCAGGGGTGCCCAGCAAGGTTTCTATGATGCCGTTGAAGGCAGGGATTTTACCCGGACAGAAGCATTTTATGAACCATTGAAAATTGCTGGTGGTACTAACGTTGCAAGGGATGTCAGAGGCGATAACATAAACGTTCCACCGGAACAAATAATTGCGTGGAATCCGGAGGTTATTTTTGTGGCCTGGTCATTCTCCCATGAACCCGGGGAACCCACAGGGGTTGACTTTGTAATGGGGACTCCAGAGCTTTCAGATATTACTGCAGTAAAGGATAATCAGGTTTACTCATGTGTTTTCCCATACTGCCGGGGCAGGCCCATGGATAGAAATTTGTTGAATATGGCATATATGGCAAAACGCCTGCACCCGGAAGAGTTCAGCCATATTGATATGGAAGCCCATGTTAATGAGGTATATGAAGAGATTTTAGGTATTGAGGGAATGTATACAGAGTTAGCTGAGCTCTGGCCTTTCTTAAATGAGGTATAGGAGAAAATCATGTCAAACATTTTTAAAAAAATAATTGACAATAAAAGAGTGTTTATTCCCATAATCTCAGAGAATAAAAGGGAGTCTAAATACCAGTCTAAATACCGGGCAGATTATAAGAGCTTTATCGGCAAAAAAATATTATTTTTGAGCAGTATGGTAGCTCTGGTATTTGTCCTGGGGGGCCTGATAGTAACCATAGGCCCCCTGGATATATCTGTAATAGATGTTTATAAAATTCTTCTGTCCAGGTTGTTTCCAGGCTATTTTGCCCTTGAGGGTTTGCCTGCACAGGTTGTCTGGAATATTCGCATACCCCGTATTGTTGCTGGTATAATGGCGGGTTTTGGAATGGGAATTAGCGGGTGTGTCATGCAGGCAGTTCTTAAAAACCCCCTGGCAAGCCCCTTTACCCTGGGCATTTCTGCCGGGGCCAGTTTTGGTGTAGCAGTTGCTGCTGTGCTGGGTATAGGGGTAATAGGTGGCCCTTATTTGCTGGTAGGAAATGCTTTTCTTTTTGCCATGCTGTGCTCCTTTTTTATCATTGCCCTGGCAAGATTTAAGGGGGCAACTTCAGAAACCATGATACTTGCAGGTATTGCCATAAACTACCTCTTTGGCTCCTTGAGCGACCTGTTAAGGTATTTCGCTACAGATCAGCAGCTAAGGGTGATGGTAGACTGGGGGATGGGGGACCTTTCGGCTTTTTCCTGGGCAAACTTTCTACTGCTTTTAACCCTTTTTGTTATCTGCACACCTTTACTTTACACTAGGGCAAATGACTTGAATATTATGGCAATTGGCGATGAAAATGCCAAGAGCCTGGGGATTGATACAAACAGGGTAAGAATTTTTAGCATGGTGGTTGCAAGTCTTTTGATAGCTACCATTGTATGCTTTACAGGCACCATTGCTTTTATAGGACTAGTTGCTCCCCATATGGCACGAATGATGATAGGTTCTGACCACAAATACCTGTTTCCAGCTTCTGGTTTGCTGGGAGCAATCACACTCATGTCGGCTGATGCCATAGGAATGAACCTTTTAGATTCTGTTATGATTCCAACAGGTATTATGACTTCTATGCTGGGAGTGCCTTTCTTCCTGTATCTCATACTTAAAAGAAAAAGAAGGGAGTTTTGGTAAGATGATTAAAATAAAGATAAAAGATGTTTGTTTCGGTTATTCCAGCACACGGATACTGGATAAGTTATCAGTTGATATTGATAGTTCGAGTTTTGTAAGCATTGTAGGGCCTAATGGGGCAGGCAAATCTACACTACTCAAATGCATGAATCAAATATTATTCCCGGACTCGGGAGATATACATCTTTGTGAGTGCAATATTCGGAAGATGAAGAGGATGGAGGTTGCCAGGAACTTTGCCTATGTCCCCCAGAGCTCTAAAAGGGTATTCCCTACAACGGTGTTTGATACGGTTCTTATGGGCAGACGTCCGCATATTGGATGGTTGGAAAGCGAAGAAGACAGGGAAAAAGTATGGCAGGTTCTTGAGGAGATGGGGCTGGATGATCTGGCCCTGTGCAGCTTCGATGAATTAAGTGGTGGCCAGCAGCAGAAGATACTGGTAGCCAGAGCGCTTGCTCAGGATACAGGAGTGATTCTTCTGGATGAACCTACAAGTGATCTGGATCCCTGGCACCAGCTAGACGTGATGGAGAGTGTGAAAAAACTCGTTTATGAAAGGGAGGTCACCGTTTTAATGGTTGTTCACGATCTCAACATTGCTTCCAAATATTCCGACCGCATACTGATGTTAAAAGAAGGAAGCATAGTAGCTGCTGGGGACCCTGTATCAGTAATGACAGCTGACAATATTGCAAAGGTTTATGGCGTGGAGTCACATGTATATAACTACGACAATGTCCCGTATGTTGTGCTTCTCAGACAACGGGAAGCTGCTTGTTAAATTAGACCCAATCTGTATATTAAACAGCCGCCAGGTTATCCTGGCGTTTTTTTATTCAGGCCATGCCTGAGGGGAAAGAAATATCCCTTACTGCGGAAAACACTGCAGTTCAAGCTGGCAGGTAAGGACACCATAAAGGAACTGCTAAAACTGGACCCCGGACTAAAAGCCATAGTAGCCAGTGGCTATTCCCGGGACCCGGTAATGGCCAGCTACCAGGACTACGGGTTTAGGGGGGTTATAAAAAAGCCCTTCTCCGCAGAAGAGTTCTCCCGGGTTGTATATGCGGCAATTACGGGATAGGAAGTATAAGCCCAGCGGACAGCAGGCAGCAAGTAATTCAACAATTTTTTTCCATAAGCAGGCAGGTAATGCCATAAAAACGTAGAACTAACATAAAACGTAGAATTAACATAAAAACATAGA
>CAYYWR010000283.1:0-2876 GCA_964474145.1 uncultured Syntrophomonadaceae bacterium | reverse complement strand
CCGATTATTTCATCCCGACTGTAGCCGAGCATCTTGCAGAAAGCATCGTTCACCTCAATAAAAGACTTGTCCCTGGCCAGGGTAACAAACCCCTCGGAAGTTTTGCTGATCACAGTTTCCAGCTTTTGCCCTTCCTTTTCCATTTTACGGAATAGGAGGAAAATTATCAAGAACAGCACGGTGATCAGAAGCAAAAAGAGAAGGGCATTTACGGTAAACTGCCTCGTTTCGGTAGCAAGGCTTGCCAGCAGCTCTTCATTGTTAAAAGTTATCTCAATAAGCTGGGAACCCCAATAGTCCAGTTCGTTCCCCACGTAGCTCAGCATAGGAATATAGCGGTAAGTGATCAGCCTGTCTGATAAGCTGTCAGGGCTAACTACTTCCTCAGTCCTGTCATGGAGGGCCGCCAGCCTGGCCTGATCCTGGTTTTCCCTGGCGGAGGCCAGACGGAATGTCTCTTCCCCAACCTGATTAACCGGTTCGCCCGGTGCACCATCCCGGCGCAGCTTGTAAACCATTACGTTGTCTACCGAAGGATACTTTTCCATCATTGCCCCCACCATCGTATCGATGTCCAGGCCTTGCAAGAGAGGGAAAAAATGTTCCACCGCGATACTCAGCTCCAGCAGGTAACGGTTGTCCGGAGTGGGCATATAGCTGTACTTTTTAAGCTCCCTGGTGCGGATGGATAAATCGAGCCGGTCTGCCGTAAATTCATTGCCCTGCAGCCGCTTTTGTAAAAGGGGCAGAATGTTGGGATACTCCTTGAAATCAAGGCCCAGGTCATCATCCAGGGTAGTACGAACCACCACAAAATCGCTGTCCACGATGTATATATGATAATCCTGAAACTCCCGGCGCAGCGCCTCCAGGTTCCAACTGTGGATGTCCGGGTTATCCCTGTACTTCTCCAGCATCACTTCCGAATACTCATGCATTTCCCGGTTCAGACGTTCTTCCACAACCTGCAGCACCGTATCGGCATGCCCAATAGCTGTAACGATGCTTTCCTCGATAAGAGGTCTTTTTGACAGTTCTTCCATTTCTATCAATTTGCGTGTATTTTGGAAGTTACTGTAGGCTACAAAAAAAACGAGGACTACCGCCAAGAATATGAGCAGTAATGAGATTTTTAATTTTACTGAGAATTTTTTCATGATTCACACACCAGTATTAAGATTAGCTATCCATAATTTCTTATTACACCAGTTCTTTTTAACCAGGTATTTTTTGCTATTTCTCCGGAATCAATTATTCATCTATTTCTTTTTCAGCTTCTGTTTCTAAAACCGACAGGAAAGCTTCCACCAGTTCCGGATCAAACTGGGTGCCGGCACAGCGTTTTAGTTCGTCTGCAGCTTCCTTCTGGCTCATAGCCTTCTGATAGGGCCTGCCGTTGGTCATCACCTCGTAGGAATCAGCTATAGCTGTTATGCGGGCCAGCAGGGGTATTTCTATCCCCTTTAACCCCCGGGGGTAACCGCTGCCGTCCCAGCGCTCATGATGGGCAAATATATCCTCTGCCACGTGGTTGAAATCTTCTGTGGCCCGGGCTATGCGGCATCCAATTTCCGGGTGCGTTTTTATCAGCTCCCACTCATCCCGGGTTAAAGCGTTTTTTTTGGTTAATATCTCCTCAGGTATGTTTATTTTTCCTATGTCGTGCAAAGGGATTAACAGGCTTAACCTGTTGAGTTCTGCATCAGGAAGGTTTATTTTCTCTCCAATTTGAAAAGCAAAAGCCTGCATACGCAGGGTATGTATTTCCGTCTCATGGCTTTTTTCCCCTAATGTTCTTAATAAACCATTGAGCACTGCACTTCTTACGCTGCGGCTTTCTGTAAGCTTGTGCTTGTACATATTGTCTTCGGCTTCCTTTAAAACTTCTGCCAGGTCTATTTCTGCATTGTCCTTGCTGGCAACACCTGCAGTTATGGAAATTGGCACATCCCCTGCAAGATCTTTGCTGCACTCATCATCTATCCTTCTGCATATAGCCGAGGCTTCTTCCTTTGTAGTCCGGGGCAGGAGGATTACAAAATCATCACCGCCCCAGCGGGCTATAATATCTTCTTGCCGGAAAACTTTGTTTAAAATACTGGCAGTACGTATCAGCATCTTATCCCCTGCACTGTACCCGTAGGTGTCATTAATCAACTTGAGGCCATTTAAGTCAGCCATAATAATACTGATGGGCAGTTGTCTTTGGGTGTCCAGCCTTTCCATCTCTTTCTCCAGATAGTACCGGTTGTAAAGGCCTGTAAGGCTGTCGTGAAAGCTAATATACAGGATATTTTCTTCTGCCTTGTTTTTTTCAAAGGCACTTATCAGAATATCAGCAATTACCTGGAAAAAATTAATAGTTTCTTCCCACCAGATTTTATTTGCTCTAACCGAATCAAAGCCGAAAAAGCCCATAAGCCTTTCTTTGCTACGAAGGGGCACAACTAAAAGGGATTTAATGTCCTGGCGCTGAAATTCTTTCCTTTCTGCCTCCGCTTCTGCTGGCAATTGATCTACATAAGGTATATGAATATAATCATCCTTTTGAAGCCGCTCCGCCAACCAGGGCAAACTATCTACCCGCCGGTTTTGTATTATATCCATCCAGGGCTTGATGCCCTGGAAACACCATTCGTGGGTATTGCTCATGCACTGCCCGTCTAAAGAAAGTTGAAAGATATAGCTGCGGTCCACCTCAAAAAATTCCCCTGTTTTCTTTAATGTATAGTTAATCCCTTCATCTATTTCTTCCCAGGGAAGGTTTATAAATTTGGAGGATATTTTTGATACCATTTTTTCAAGCTCATAGCGGTGTTTAAGGGCCTCCTCCGCCTGCTTTTGCTGGGTGATATCTTCATAGGTTGCATATGCCA
>CAYYWR010000282.1:0-2877 GCA_964474145.1 uncultured Syntrophomonadaceae bacterium | reverse complement strand
CAGTGCATGCACTGCACAGATGCAGCCTGTAAGTCTGTATGTCCGGCCAATGCCATTATTAAGACCAGCCTGGAAACAGTACATGTTGATGAAGAAGCCTGTATTAACTGCGGTCTTTGCCAGTCTGCATGTCCCTTTGATGTTCCCAGGTTCGGGGATGTAATGAAAAAATGCACCCAGTGTTTTGACCGGATCAGCAATGGATATACACCGGCTTGTGCCAGGGTTTGCCCTACCGGCTGCGTCACCTTTGGAGACAAAGATGATAAAATTGCCGAAGCAGAAGACAGAGTAGCCAAGCTTGGTGGTAACGCTCAAATTTATGGTAAGGAAGAACTGGATGGACTGCATGTTATCTATGTGTTGCCCGATGACCCTGGAATGTGTGGCTTGCCCGCCAATCCCGAAGTTGGTCTTTCCACCTACTTCTGGAATGTGGCCCTTAAGCCTGTCAAGACTCTGGCAGCAGTAGGAATCAGCATGGCTTTCATGACTAACTTCATCAAGGATAGGGCAGAAAAGATGGAGAAGGAACAGGTTGAATAATGTTATAGATCTGTAATCGAATAGCAAGTATGAAAAAAGGAGGCGGTTGCTTATAGCAGCTGTCTCCTTTTATTTTTTATATTTATTTAGCATCTAATTAAGGTGCTTTAAAAAATGTTGAAATAGTAATAAATGTTATTTAGAATGTACTGTAACAATATTTTGAAACAGAAGGAGGATTATCTTTTCATTATTCAATTAGGGAGAAATAAAAGTACATGAAAAAGAAATGATTTATATTGTTTATTATGGTTATGGGAATGTTATTATTAAATTCTTAAATTAAGGAGTGTTTTTATGCAGAAGTCTCTTTTCAAGTCCCTGTTTGAAAATTTCTACCGGGGTGGTTTTAAAGTAGTGTACTGGGATGGAGAAGAGGAAAACTACGGATGTGAGGAGCCAAAGGCAAAAATTATAATGAACAGGCCTCCTTCGGCAGGCTTAAATTTAGCGGACCCGGTGATGGCCTTTAGTGAAGCTTACATGAATGAAGACCTGGATTTTGAAGGCAGCATGGATGATATTCTCCGGGTATTAGAACTGAATAAAGACAGTATTAATAATGACAATATAGAAAATAAAATGATGTCTGCCCTTAAAGTTTTGAATTCGGCAAAAGACAAGATGTGCCAGAAAGAAAACGTACAACAGCATTATGATCTGGGGAATGACTTTTTTTCTCTCTGGTTAGATGAAACCATGAACTATTCCTGTGCTTACTTTAAAAACCCTGAGGACTCTTTATACCGGGCACAAATCCAAAAAATTGATCATATATTAAAAAAGCTGCAGTTAAAACCAGGGGAGCGCCTCCTGGACATTGGAAGCGGCTGGGGGTGGCTTATAATCAGAGCAGCCCAGCAGTATGGTGTAAAGGCCCTGGGCATTACCTTGAGTGAAGAACAGTACCAGGGCACCAGAGAAAGGATAAGTCAGCTGGGCCTGGAAGACCGGGTTAATGTTGAACTGATTGACTATCTTGACCTGGATGAAAATATTTATCAGTTTGATAAAATAGTCAGTGTGGGAATGTTTGAGCACGTGGGGAAGGAAAATATGCCCCGGTATATGGACAAGGTAAATAAGCTCTTGAAGGAGGGTGGCCTGTCCATGTTGCATACAATTACAAAGCCTGAGGAAGGACCCATAAATACATGGATGCAGAAGTACATCTTTCCCGGCGCATATGTTCCTTCTTTGAGGGAGATTATTTGGCTTTTTCCGGACTATGACTACAATCTTCTCCATGCCGAAAGCCTCAGGATGCATTATGCCAGGACGTTAGATAAATGGTATGAAAACTTTGAACATTACCGGGAAAAGGTAGAAGAAATGTTTGACAGAAGATTTGTCCGGATGTGGGAGCTATATCTGCAGGGCTGTGCTGCTTCCTTCAGGTTATCCGGCTTAAATGTATACCAGTTTCTTTTTTCCAAGGGCCTTAACAATCATTTGCCCTTAACCTTAGAGCACATATATAAAGAAGAAAAAGAATATGCAGGTGTATAGATTTATAAATGTAAACAGGTATATAGTTTATGGATGTATAGCTGTAATGTAGCCAGAAGGGCTCATAATTCCCCTGTCGTTGACAGTTCCCTTATTTTCTGATAGATTTATCCTCAGGAAGTAAGGGGCTTATTTTGTCCAAATTATATAAATGTATAAAAGCGGGGGGTTAAAAATGATTTCTCAGGAAAAATTAAAAGAAGTGGTACAGGCTCAGGCCAGGGATAATCGTATAACCTGTGCCCAGCTTTACCAGTTGTCGGAGAAATATGAGGTGTCCCTGGAGGAGCTGGGTAAGATAGCAGACGAGCTAAAGCTAAAGATAACCCGGTGCCAGTTGGGATGCTTTTAGAAGAGGTGAAAGCTTTTGTTTGAAGTCGTTACCGTTGAAGAGGCCATTAAAATAATTACCAATTCAGTAGAAATAACAGCTTTAGAGAAGGAAGAAGTCAGCCTGGCAAAATCCCTGGGAAGAATTACAGCGGAAAATATTATTTCCCCAGAGGTTGTTCCCCACTTCAGCCGCTCCACCATGGACGGTTATGCTGTAAGGGGAGAGGACACCTTTGGAGCGTCAGAAAGCATGCCGGCTTTTTTAGATATAGCAGGGGAAATAAAGATGGGGGAGTCGCCCCCCGGGGATATTAAATCCGGGGAGACCATGAAAATAGCTACCGGAGGGATGCTCCCTCCTGGTTCAGATAGCGTATTAATGCTGGAGCATGCCGAAGAACTTGATGAAAAGCTTCTGGCTGCATACAGCCCGGTTGCCCCCGGGGAAAATGTTATACTTGAAGGGGAAGACCTTAAAGAAGGGGATAT
>CAYYWR010000281.1:0-2894 GCA_964474145.1 uncultured Syntrophomonadaceae bacterium | reverse complement strand
TATGCACATTTCAGAAAATCTTACCGGGGACCCGGAAAACCCCCGCCATGTGCTGTGGGTAGAAGAGACTCCTTCTAAGGTGCAAAAGTTAATGAGAATGATAGACTCTATTGACAGTCCCTGATTCAAAGAATATGGTTATTTTTTTAAAGGGAAGACTTGCATTATCTTTATGTATGATTAATGCTTAAAGGAAGGCCTCCGCTGTTCCCCTGCATGTTATTTTGTCACGCAGGGGGCGGTGTCACTGCAGGGAAAATAATAAAATATAAAGGAAGGTTTTAGCCGTGGATAAAAATAATTCAAGCCAAAGGGATGGTTATCCTGTTAGCATGGATGACCTGTTAACACTGGTAGTGGAAAAAGAGGGCTCGGACCTGCATCTTTCAGCCGGGGCTTCTCCCATGGCCCGGATCCATGGAAATCTGGCGGAACTGGATTATCCTGTACTTATGCCCCAAAATGTAGAGCAGTTGTTGAAGCAGGTTTTGCAGCCCTTCCAGGTAAAGACCCTGGAGGAAAACTGGGAGCTGGACTTTTCCTACTCAGTTCCGGGTATAGCCCGTTACCGGGGCAATGCAATGTACCAGCGGGGCAGCCTTTCCGTCACCATGCGGGCGGTTCCTTACGAAGTTCCCGTCCTGGAAAAGCTGGGGCTTCCCCAGGCTATAAATAGCCTTTGCAACCTGTCCCGGGGGCTGGTGCTGGTTACCGGCCCTACGGGGAGCGGTAAATCCACCACCCTGGCCTCCATGATCGACTGGATAAACCAAACGCGCCGGGAAAGCATCGTAACCGTGGAAGATCCCATTGAGTTTTTGCATAAACATAAAAAATCCACTGTGCGGCAGCGGGAGGTAGGCCTGGATACCAAATCCTTTCCTGTAGCCCTTCGGCACGTTCTGAGGCAGGATCCCGATGTCATTCTGATCGGGGAAATGCGGGACCTGGATAGTATATCCATAGCCCTGACGGCGGCAGAAACAGGACACCTGGTGTTTTCCACCCTCCACACCCAGACGGCTCCCCTGACCATCAGCCGTATAGTGGACGTGTTCCAGGATCAGCGCCGGGATCAGATCCGCCAGCAGCTTTCCAATACCTTGCAGGGGGTTGTTTCCCAGCAGCTCCTTCCTACCATTGATGGCCAGGGCAGGGTAGTAGCTGTAGAGTTTATGATGAATAGCCCGGCAGTAAGGAACATGATCCGGGAGGGGAGAGAACACCAGCTTTACAGTGTAATCCAAACGGGCAAGGCCCAGGGCATGCAGACCATGGATTTCGCCCTGGCCACCCTGCTTAACACCGGCAAAATCAGCCGAGATGCTGCCCAGGAGGCCTGTATAGATAAGGCAGAGCTGGAGCGCCTGGTCCAGACCCAGGGGTTTATGTAGCAAATCCATGCAGCAAATCAGGGTTTAATGTAGGGGCTAACTGGTTCTGCTTGATGGTAAATATTTCCTTGCAGAGTTAAAATGTGTAGTGATAAAATGTGTATGTATATAAATGGTTGAAAGGGTTCGTATAGATTAAAAGACCAGAGGACTTTTGTGTGGGGAAGTGATTAATATATGGGTATGTTTTCCTATGAAGCTATCAATAAATCTGGAGAGATTGTTAACGGCAAGCTGGAGGCAGATGAAGAATCTGCTGTTGTCCAGCGCCTGCGGGAAATGGATCTTGCTGTGGTAGATGTTAAGGAAGAGAGAACCTCTCCTGTGATGGAGTTGTTCAGGGGGCGGAAGAAAAAAGTCAGTCTGGCTGACCTGAGTCTGGCCAGCCGGCAGATGGCAGCCATGCTGGACGCCGGCATCCCGGTGACCCGGGTTCTTTATACCATCAGCCGCCAGGTGACCAACCCCACCCTGGGGGAAGCCCTGAAGGAGATTGCCGGCAACGTAGAGGGGGGGATGAACCTTACCGAGGCCCTGCGGGGGCACCCCCAAATATTCTCCAAGCTCTATGTGGGGATGGTTCAGTCGGGGGAAACAGGAGGAACCCTGCAGGAGGCCCTCCAGTCCATTTCCTTACAGCTGCAAAAAGACAAGTCTCTCCGGGACAATATGCGCTCGGCTACCTTTTACCCCATGGTGGTAATGGTTTTTGCCTTTTTGCTGCTTCTGGCCATGATGTTTTTCCTGGTTCCCATATTTATGGGCTTTTTCCCGCCAGATGTGGAGCTTCCCCTTATCACACAGCTAATCATTAATATTTCCGAATCCCTGCAAAACTTTTGGTATTTGTGGTTTTTGGCGGGAGCAGGTATTGTTTTCGGGCTTCGCTATTATGTCCGGAGCGAAGGGGGCAGCCGTAACTGGGACCGGGTGAAATTCCGCATACCCGCAGTGGGCAGCCTTATCCATAAGGCGGTTATTGCCCGTTTCGCCCGCACCTTTTCCACCCTTATCGCCGGGGGAATTCCCGTGATACAGGCACTGGAATCCGCCGGGGAGGCCACAGGAAGCACCGTGGTGGAGGAGGCCATTAACGAGACTACGGAACAGATCCAGGAGGGCAAAAGCATAGCCGCCCCCATGGAGAAAATCGATGTTTTCCCTCCCATGATGGTTCACATGATATCTGTAGGAGAGGAAACAGGAGCTCTCCCCGACCTGCTCACTCGTATTGCTGAATTTTTTGAAGAAGAGGTGGAGGTCATGTCCAAGGGGCTTTCTTCCATGATCGAGCCACTTTTGCTCATCTTTGTGGGAGTGGTAGTGGGAATCATGCTGATTTCCCTCTATCTCCCCATGTTTACAGTAATAACACAGGTTTAAGGGATGAATGTAATGGTTAAGGAGTGAATGTAATGGGGGAGCACCATGGGCTGGAGCAGTTGGTACAGGAATACCTGGAGAATCCTGTTGAGGGTAATGCCAGCAGGGTTATTGAAG
>CAYYWR010000280.1:0-2907 GCA_964474145.1 uncultured Syntrophomonadaceae bacterium | reverse complement strand
GGTAAGTATAGTACATGTTATTATCCAGGCACACTTTTAACTGTTCCTTTCTCCTCAGGGGTCCAATTAATACGTTTTTCTTTTCCTCCCCCTCCTCCAGGTAGTTTGCTGTTCCTTCCTGAAGGATTGAGCGCTCAAAGGCAGTGTCGGATGATTCCAGCAGTATTTCTTCCAGAAACTCTTCTACCAGGGTGGTCTGGCTGGGAAGAAAGGGCAGTGCTCCTATGCTTATTCTGGATATGCTTTCGTAAAATTTGCCTGGCGGGTTATCCCTTCTTCCGGCATAGGCCATCTCGTCATTGTGGGGGAAAAATACAAAGGCTCCAAAAACATTCCGGTTAAAGCTGTCGTTGTTTTTTTCATCAGCTACCACGGCATCCCGGTAACGGTGCATGGTGTTAATGGTGTCTTCAGGAGGGCCTGCCTGGCCAAAGTTCCTTATATATTCAGGGTCAACATTTATGCGGTATTTGGCATCGAAGATATACTTATATTTCACCGGTGAGCCTGTTTTTTCCAGGGAAAGCACGTTGTCAGGGCTCTGGGTTATGGTTGGCAGGCTGGTAAATTTCCGGTTGTATATAACTGTGAACTTCTCATTACTGCGCTTGTCCCTGTATTCCAGGGTTGATTCTTTTCCCTTTGCCAGGCTTACAGTAACACCCCTCTCCTCCAGACTGATCAGGCCGTTTCGTTCCAGGTGATATTTTTCCCGCAGGAGTTTGTTTAGTTTTAAAAAACACCAGTATTCGTAGAGCTGGGCCAAGTCTTTTATGGACAGGTTAAAGAGGTCTGACTTTATATGCAGGCCCTTTAAGAGCATCAGGTAATATTTAAAAACGTCTCTATACCCGGGGGCCATTTGCATTACCAGGGAATAGCTTTCCACCCGCTCCAGCTCTCCTGCATGTTTTAAAAAGCTTGTGCTGTAAAACCTGTTGAGTTTTTTTTGCATTAGTCCTATTTTTTCTATAACCCGGGGGTCTTCTGAGGACGGTATAGCTTCTTGATACTTTTGGGAAAAATGCTTTAGTTTCCTGTCCACCTGTTTTAGTATCCATTTGAGGTATCTGTTCTCAAAGGTGTCGTAGGTGAGTTCTTTTTTACTGTCCCGCACTTTCCTGGGAAGATATGTTTCACCTTCTATTTTAATTCCTGCCGGATATTTTTGAAATAGATGGGCTCTTTTGGATAACCAGCTTACTGTTTTGGCATCAGCCCTTTTCACCTTCTCCGGGGATACCACCTGGTTTACTGGTAGTATTTTATGGTGGGGCTGCCTTCTAATCCTGTTAAGGGCTTGAAACATTTTATCAAAAACTGCCCCCAGGATATAGTAGAATTCTCCGGGTGAAGGCTTTTCCTCCTTTCCCAGGGCGGCGGCAAAACTGGTTTTCATTAAAAAATCATAAGCCAGATTATATACTTCTTCGTTGACTTCCCTCAATAGCTGTCTGAAATCCTTTAAGTAGTCCAGCTTTCCTGGAAAAACTTCCAGCTCCAGGGAAAGAAGGGGTTGACCGTTGCCTGTGATTTCAAACCTGGAGAAGCCTACTTCATTTTTAAAGTTGATTATCCCGCTGAGAATCTGCCCCTTGCTGCCTGCAGGAGTTACAGCCTCCCTTAAGGAGCGGTTGGAGTGATCAACAGAGAGTTCTTTGTTACATCCTTCTTTCTTTTCAATAATCATTTCATAATTGGTCTGTTCAAAAAAACAGGGGTATATTTCGCCTTCCCTGTATAGTGAAAGGTTGTGGAGTGCAGCAGGGTCGTATACTTTAACCCACTGGTAGCCAGGGGATATGTTTAAGCGGGCCTTTACCGGCTCACCATCTTTTTCCTGGTGCAAGCTAAAAGCTTCTACAACTTTATTGTGGGGTATACCCTTGATGGTAAGATGGAAGTCTTCTGTGGAGATCACCAGCAGTTCTTTAACTTTAAGCCCAGAAGGAGGTAAAGCCATCTCTTGTAAACCTCCTCAGCATGAAGTCAATTTTCGATGTGCTTAAAGGGTATTTATCAAGGCAGTAATTTTTCAACTCTTCTAATATGTCTTCTATGTCCATGGAGCTGCCATGGATTCGGGGAAGGATTTTTTGCATTATTTGAAAATCTGTAGCTGTTTCTTCGGGAAGCATCTCCCAGGTTTTGTTGTAGAGGAGGTAAAAGCTGAATTCATCCCGGACCCGGTAGCCTACCTGGAAACCGCCGGGCTCCAGGATATTGTTGATTTCTTCTAGAAGGGTTATCTTTTCTTTAAGATAAGTTTCGTTTCCCATGTAACAATCTTTCAGGGTTATGTACTCACTCTTAAAAAAGGCGTTTCGGGGGACTATCCGTTCCTGGCTGGCTTGGTTTTCATGATTGGCCTGTTCGGGAAGTTTACTCAAGTTTATCTCTGAAAACTCTATGGTATTGGCCCGGTCTAACACCTTTCGGCTGAAGGAGTGGGTGGTTTCATCCATATTTACGGTGCCTACAACATACAGGTTTTCCGGAAAAGTTATTTCTTCCCCATATAAGTCCAGGGAGGAACTGATTATAATGTTCTGTTCCTTTTTGCGGGATTCTATAATGCTCAAAAAGTCGCTGAAATAATATTCGACCCGGGCCAGGTTCATTTCGTCAAGGCAGACGAAATAGGGGTATTCAGGATTCTCCCGTGCCCTTATTATTGCTTTCGTTAGCTGGCCTTTTATAAATTCTCCCTGCAGGTTTTTATAGCCCAGCAAGTCTGTGCTGTCGTTCCAGTCGGGTCGCACGGGTATTAAGCGGTAACGCCCGTTTTCATCAGTGGCTCCCAGGGCCTTGGCAAACAGTTCTGCCAGCTTGCTTTTCCCCGTTCCCGATATGCCTGCCAAAATGATAAAGGGTGTGGTCTTAAGGCAAAGCATGAAGTTTTTAAGG
>CAYYWR010000279.1:0-2907 GCA_964474145.1 uncultured Syntrophomonadaceae bacterium | reverse complement strand
GGGCATAAACTCCAGCTCGTCAAACAGGCTAGAAAAAGAAGGTTTTCCTTCCCACTGCTGCTCACCCTGGTAAATGAGCAAAGGTATGATCACCGGCAGGCTCTTTCCAGTTCCCACCGGTCAACATTATGACTACTACTAACATAACATTATGACCACTACTAACATAACATTATGACCACTACTAACATAACATTATGACCACTACTAACAGCATGGCTCCTTAATAGGTCAAGGCCGCATAATTAAACCCTTCTGCCAGGGTGGGATGAACATGGATGCCTTCCCGCAAATCTTCTAAAGTAGCTCCAAAACGTAAGGCCATAATCAATTCATGAATCAACTCACCGGCATGGGGGCCAATCAAGTGGGCACCCAGGATTTTTTCCGTCTCTTTATTAAAAATGAGCTTGATAAAACCCTTTCCTTCCTTCATGGCCCGGGCCCGGCCTAAAAACCGGAAGGGGAATACTATTTTATCCAGGGGCACTCCTGTCCTGGCGGCATCTGCCTGGCTCAAGCCTACAGAGGCAATCTCCGGATCAGTAAAGATTGCATAAGGAACCAGCCTGTCCGCAGTAGAAATCTTCTCCCCTTTCAGGAAATGCTGCCGTAAAAGATAAGAATCATGGCGGGCCGTGCTGGTAAACATGGGAGGGCCTGTTACATCGCCAATAGCCCAAACCCTTGCAGCGGAAGTCTTTAGCCCATCATCAACCTGGATATAACCTCGCCCATCCGTGGTGATACCTGCATTATCCAGGCCTAAATCAGCCGTATTCGGTTTACGGCTGGTGGCTATCAGCACCTTGTCTGCGGGATAGTTTGCCTCTTCCCCGCTGTTTTTGTCCCTGGCCGTCACCACTGCCTTATTCTCCTCAGGAACAACTTTTTTCACATCAGCATTCAGTACTACCCTGATATTCTCCTGGGTAAAGATCTCAAGCAGCTCGGCGCTTATCTCCTCCTCCACATTAGGGACCAGGCGATGGGACCGCTGCAGCACCGTAACCCGGGAACCAAAGCGGGCAAACATCTGGGCAAATTCTACGGCTATAATACCACCGCCAATAATCACCAGTTCAGCTGGCAGTTTTTTTAGCTGCAGGGCGCTGGTAGAGGTGAGATAGTCTACCTTATCCAGGCCCTCCAGGGGCGGCAGCAAGGGCTGGGCCCCGGTGCTGACCACAATTTTATCACCGCTAATCTGCTGGTGGCCAACCTGAATAACCTCAGGGGAAATAAAAACGCCCTTCTCCTGATACAAGTTCAGGTTTTTGTTTTCTGCTACCTGGCGGTGGGCATGTTTAAGCATCCGGGCAACAAAATCATCCTTTATTTCTATAACCTTTGCCAGGTCAACCTGAACAGGGCCTTCTATAGCAATACCAAATTCACCGCTGCGCCGGGCATGACTGGCCACCCTGGCCCCCTGGATAAGATCTTTTGTGGGGATACAGCCATAATTAGGGCAGGTGCCCCCCAGAGGGCCTTTTTCCACCAGAGCTACCTGAAAGCCAGCCCTGGCAACGCGGCTAGCCAGGCCAAAACCGGCAGAGCCGCCACCTACAACAACAAAATCATACTTGGTTACCATTAACAATCCCGCCTTTCCCTGATATTATATTAACATCTTACTCGCGCCCTACTACCACTTCAAACTTATAACCCCCATCTGCAAATACTAATCCCTATTTTTATCATTTTATCCTTCACTTTATTATTTCTTTATTGTTAGATTTTCTACATTTTAGAATTATTTTCTACAATAATAAATTCTACAATATAAAGTCATATTCCTGCTTATGATTAAAGATGAGGGAATTTTCCAGTTTTCCAGGTTTGATTTTTCCATGTATTTGTGATATGCTGACTACAATATTCTTTCTTGCCGCTTTCTGAGCGGCTTTTTTTTATATGTCGTGTCTACCGCAACCGCAAAAAGCGAGGCCGTAACTTATTTATAATTACGGCCTCGCACTTTACATTTTTTTATGGTGCTCAGGATTCTGTGACTAATACTTTATTTCAACACCATCATCTATTAACTGTTTAATTAACTTCATGGCATCTGACCCTGGGTGGTATCAATATAGTTGTTTTGAATTTCAAGCTCCTGCAAATTTGCCAGTTTCTTTAGTGCACTTATATTGGAAACTTGGTTTCCATCCAAAAAGAGTCTTTCCAGGTTGGTCAAATTCTCTAAAGCACTGATATTACTGATCTGATTATCATATAAAAATAGCCACTTTAAATTTGTCAGGTTGGAAAGGGAATTAATTTCGCTAATCTGGTTATCACCACAACCAAGCACCTCCAGGTTTATCAAGTTAGCCAGGGGGCTAATATCCTCAACCAAATTATTGTTGAAACCAAGCACCCAGAGATCTGTTAACTCTTCCAGGGGACTTATGTCAGTGACTTGATTGTTCCAGAAACCAAGGTAATCCAGGTTAGTCAAGTTCGCCAACACGCTGATATCGCTGACCTGGTTGCTGGTAAACAGAAGTTCCTGTAAGTTTGTCAAGCCCGCCAATGGGCTGAGGTCGCTTACCTGATTACCGCCATATCTATCCGAGCCGATATGAAGACGCTCCAGATTTACCAGGTTTGCTATCGAACTAATATCACTAATTTGGTTGTTGTCAAATTCAAGTATTTGTAGTCCGGTCAGGTTTTCCAAAGGGCTAACATCACTTATTTGGTTACTTGTGATATATAACTCCTCAATGTTTGTTGCATAACTCATCCCAGTTAAATCTTCTATGCCTTTATTTACTGCTTCAAGAGTTGTGATTTCCTCCATATCCCCTTGAGTAATATCACCTGTATCTTTATTAAGTTCATCTCTTATAGCCTGCTCCAAGCTGGAATCAGGAATATTAATAACTTTTTCTTCCTTTATCG
>CAYYWR010000278.1:0-2935 GCA_964474145.1 uncultured Syntrophomonadaceae bacterium | reverse complement strand
GGAATCCCTCCGGAGCTATTGGTACCTGTGGTTTTTGACTGGCGCAGCAATTGTTATGGGGATGCGTTATTATATCGGGACTGAATCCGGCACCCGCAACTGGGATCGGCTGAAATTCCGTCTGCCCGTCATAGGCACCCTTTTTCACAAGGCTGTGATTGCCCGCTTTGCCCGAACTTTTTCCACCCTTATAGCCGGGGGTATTCCCGTAATACAGGCTCTGGAGTCTGCCGGGGAGGCCTCAGGAAATTTCTTGGTGGAAAAGGCCATAAATAATACTGCGGAACAGATACAGGAAGGCAAAAGCATTGCTGAACCCCTGCAGGAAAGCGATGTTTTTCCTCCCATGATGATTCAAATGATTTCAGTTGGGGAGGAAACCGGAGCGCTTCCCGATTTGCTAAACCGTATTGCAGAATTTTTCGAAGAAGAGGTGGATGTTTTGTCCAAAGCGCTGTCTTCCATGATAGAACCCCTCCTGCTGGTTTTTGTAGGAGTGGTGGTGGGTATAATGCTCATTGCCCTCTATCTCCCCATTTTTACGGTAATAACAGGAGTAATGTAAGGGGGAGCTTTATGCAGGAGTAAGGAGTTTTAGAAGAACTCGTAAAGGACCTTAAGGGGAGGAAATTTATGCTAATATCTAAAAAAAAGCGCCTGGCAGGACTGGAAATAGACACCGGTGAGATACGAGCAGTACAGCTTTCCGGTACACACCAGGCACCCCGGCTGGAAGCCTGGGGAAGGGAAAGTCTGCCCCAGGAGGCGGTTAATGAGGGCATTATTCAACAGCCCCAGCAGGTAGCCCATGCCCTTATGAAGCTCTGGTCTGAGGAGGGCTTCAAGGGTGAAAACGTGGTCCTGGGTGTTTCCAACAAGGAGGTGCTGGTGCGTTTTGCAAACTTTCAAAAGGTCCCCGAGGATAAGCTGGGGGGTTTGATCAAGCACCAGGCCCAGGAGCATCTCCCCCTGCCCCTGGAAAGTGTTATTATGGACTACACCGTTATTGGGGAGGCCGGGGGGCAATCCGGGAATATGTACGAAGTTATCCTGGTGGCCGCCAAGCGGGAAATGCTGGATGTTTTCATTTCCACCCTTTCTGCTGCCCGGCTAAATATTATGGATATAGATGTTTCCTCCCTGGTTTTATTAAAATCTGTATGTGACATTCAGCGTGAAGGAGCGGTTTTCCTGGTGGACATTGCCAACGGCCAGAGCAATATTCTTATCCTGGCCAGAAATGTGCCCCGACTTTCCCGGCGGGTGCCCTTTTGTCTCAAAGATGCTGCTGACATGCTGGAGTTGAAGGTGGAGGAAATGCTTTCCCAGAATACCCTGGCGGAGTTTCCTACGGAAAAATACCAGGGCTGGCAGAATAGCTTTATCAGCGAAATTCGCTCCTCTATTTCCTATTACCAGGCCCAACCGGGGGCGCTGGAAGTGGAGGAAATTTTGCTCAGCGGCAAAGGGGCCCGGGCTCCGGGACTGGCCGCCTATACAGAAGAATCTTCAGGTATTCCGGTAAAAACCATAAAGCCCTTTAAAGGAGTAGACAATTATAATTCAATAGGCAGCGGTCAGGAGCTGGACTATAGTGTCGCCATGAGCCTGGCCCTTCGGGGATTGGAGGGATAAAGTTGAAAAATATTAGCCTGCTGCCGCCGGAAATACAGCTGCAGAAAAAGGCACGGCGAAAAAAGCAGCTAATAATTGTGGTTAGCTCTGCCGTGCTGGTTGTTTTCCTGGCCTCTTACCTGGGTCTCCTGGTAATGACCGCCTCTGTAAATGCCCGGGTTTCCTCCCTGGAAGAAGAGCGCCAGGACCTGGAGAGCCAGGTGGCCCAGCTGGACAAATATGCCCGGATGCAGGACCGGGCAGAGGATGCCCAGGGCACTTTACGCCAGGCCCTGGGGGAGGTGCCCGATTGGGAAGGCCTTTTGGGGGATATAAGCCGCTCCATGCCCGCAGAGGTCTGGATTTACCACCTGAATGCCAGCTTCGAGAACGGGAGCGGCGAAATATCCCTCCAGGGCCAGGGATATTATTATCATGTTGTGGCCTCCTGGTTTAAAGAAATGGAAGATATTCAGGGGCTGAAAGAGGTTAGATATAATTATTCTGCCGAATCAATTGATAAAGGCAGGCCCGTAATTCATTTTGAGTTAGAGGGCAGCATCCAGCCCGGGGAACCCCTGGACAGGATAATGGAAGGAGGGGTTACAGGTGAACTTGCGGGACATTAAAGTTTCCCCAATGGTGTTGACCCTTCTCCTGGGGGCCCTGGCCATTGCAATGATGGTTTACCTGTTGTTTAACCAGCTGGGGGCTTTACATGAAGCCCAGTACCGGCTGGAGGAGGAAAAGGAGGCTCTTAACCAGGTAAACCTCCAGTTGGAACAGCTGCTGGAATTACGCCAGCGGGCCCCGGAATTTCAAGAATTTCTAAACACCCTGGAAAGGCTTATACCATCAGAACCCCAAAAGGAGGATGTCCTGGTCACCCTGGAGGAGAACGCCCGAAAAGCAGGTGCCAATTTAGCCCGGATTCGCTTTGATGGCTACCAGTGGGTAGATGACTACGGGGAGATACCCTTACAGCTTAGCTATGAAGGAGATTACGCTTCATTTCTTAAAATGCTGGGGCAGATGCAGCACCAGCAGGGGGAAAGCAGGGCCTATCGTATAGAAAATATCAACCTTACCCGGGAGAGGCTGGATATGGACTTGAAAACTTTTTTCCAGAATAATAAATAATCAATGTTTTACAGAAGGGGGTAGTTTTTTGGGCGAAAAGTTTATAAGATCTTTCCTGGGGGACGTATTGACCCGTACCGGGGAAATTACTCAGGAGCAACTGGAAGAATCACTGAGATACCAGCAGGAGATGGAAGAGAAGGGAAACAGCAAGAGACTGGGCAGTATACTGGTGGAAATG